>NZ_JAXCIS010000157.1:0-33433 GCF_034044025.1 Pseudomonas sp. SED1 | reverse complement strand
GTTCCGGAGACCTATTACAGGTCGCCGTAACCCAACGAACGCAACGCGCGCTCATCATCAGACCAACCACCCTTAACCTTCACCCACAGGTTGAGCATGATCTTGGAATCAAACAGCAATTCCATGTCCTTGCGCGCTTCGGTGCCGATGCGCTTGATGCGCTCGCCCTTGTCGCCAATGATGATTTTCTTCTGGCCGTCACGTTCAACGAGGATCAACGCGTGGATATGCAGGGTCTTGCCCTGCTGCTTGAACTCTTCGATTTCGACGGTGATCTGGTACGGCAGCTCGGCGCCCATCTGGCGCATGATTTTCTCGCGTACCAGTTCGGCGGCGAGGAAGCGGCTGCTGCGGTCGGTGATCTGGTCTTCCGGGAAGAAGTGCTCGTTCTCCGGCAGATAACCGGCGATCACACGCTCCAGGGCTTCGAGGTTGTGCCCGTGCTGGGCCGAGATCGGCATGATCTGGGCGTTCGGCAGTTGTTCCTGCAGCCAGCTCAGGTGCGGCATCAGCTCGGCTTTGTCTTCGATGCGGTCGGTCTTGTTCAACGCGACGATCAACGGGCCAGTGACGTACTGCACGCGCTCCAGAACCATCTGGTCTTCGTCGGTCCACTTGGTGCGGTCGACCACGAAGATCACCACGTCGACGTCTTTCAACGCCGCCGAAGCGGTTTTGTTCATGTAGCGGTTAAGGGCCTTTTCGCCGCCTTTGTGCATGCCCGGGGTATCAACGTAGACCGCCTGTACGGCGCCTTCGGTCTTGATGCCCAGCATGTTGTGGCGGGTGGTCTGAGGCTTGCGCGAGGTGATCGCCAGCTTCTGTCCCAGGATGTGGTTCAGCAACGTGGACTTGCCCACGTTCGGACGGCCGACGATGGCAACATAGCCACAGCGAGTTGCGGTTGAATCAGTCATGGCCATTCTCCACGCCCAGGGCAATCAGTGCTGCAGCGGCCGCTACCTGTTCGGCAATACGACGGCTCACACCCTGACCTCGGCTTTTTTCATTCAGTAAGGTGATTTCGCATTCGACGAAGAAAACTCGGCAATGCGGCTCACCCTGGATATCCACCACTTCGTAACGCGGCAGGTCGCAACCCCGGGACTGCAGGAATTCCTGCAGGCGGGTCTTCGGATCTTTGTTGGTGTCTACCAGCGTCAGGCTTTCGATCTCGGTCGCCAGCCAGGCGACAACGCGCTCCTTGGCTGCTTCCATGCCTGCATCAAGGTAGATCGCGCCGATCAGTGCTTCAAGGGCGTCAGCCAGGATCGACTCGCGACGGAAACCGCCGCTCTTCAGCTCGCCGGAACCCAGGCGCAGGTAATCACCCAAGTCGAAACCACGGGCCAGTACGGCCAGGGTCTCGCCTTTTACCAGGCGCGCACGCAAGCGCGACAACTGGCCTTCACGGGCCAGCGGGAAGCGATCGAACAAGGCTTCGCCTGCGACGAAATTGAGGATGGCATCACCGAGGAATTCCAGGCGCTCGTTGTTACGCCCGGCAAAACTGCGGTGTGTCAGGGCAAGGATCATCAATTCCTGATCCTTGAAGGTGTAGCCGAGCTGACGCTCGAGACGGCTTAGAGAAACGCTCACGGTTTACCCACATTCAGTTCGAGGCACCGGTGGCCTGCGACGATTAACGCTGTGTTCAAATTCAAATCCTGGTGGTTGCTGCATGGAGCCGGACTTTGTCCAAGCCCCAGAAAAGCATTCGGCGCTGTGTTCACAGCGCCGCATGGATTACTTGATCAGCCCGACCCGCGAGAAGTTCGGCAGGTGGCTGAGCTTGGGTTCCGGCCAACTCATCCAGACCGCGAAGGCCTTGCCGACGATATTCTGGTCGGGGACCATGCCCAGCAGCTCTTTGGGAATATTGGGATCATCCCAGTAGCGGCTGTCATTGGAGTTGTCGCGGTTGTCGCCCATCATGAAGTAATGCCCGGCAGGCACTGTCCATTGGTTGTCAGGCGGCGAACGGTAGCGGCTCATTTCCTTGCGGATTTCGTGCTCTACCGCTCCGAGTTTTTCCTGGTACAGCTCGGCGCTGCCCAGGGTGTTCGGCTCGGAACCGATCAGTTTTTCTGCCACCGACTCGCCATTGACGAACAGGCGCTTGTCGCTGGTGTAGCGAATCACATCGCCCGGCAAGCCCACTACACGCTTGATGTAGTTGACGTTCGGGTCGCTTGGGTAGCGGAACACCATCACATCGCCGCGCTGCGGGTCACCGATCTCGATGACTTTCTTGTCGATCACCGGCAAGCGAATCCCGTAGGAAAACTTGTTCACCAGGATGAAGTCGCCCACGTCCAGGGTAGGTTTCATCGATCCCGAAGGGATCTGAAACGGTTCCACCAGGAACGAACGCAGCACCAGCACGATGAACAACACCGGGAAGAACGACTTGCCGTATTCAACCAGCATTGGCTCTTTGTTCAGTTTCTCGACCACCGCCACATCGGGCTGGCTGACGCTGCCCTGATAGGACGCGATGGCAGCCCGGCGACGCGGGGCGAAGAACATCAGATCGAGCAACGCCAGGAGACCGCAAACGGCAACGGCAATGACCAGCAACAGCGGGAAATTTAGTGACATAGGACCTAACTATCCAACCTGAGCACCGCAAGGAAGGCTTCTTGTGGAATTTCCACGTTGCCCACTTGCTTCATGCGTTTTTTACCGGCCTTTTGCTTCTCGAGCAGCTTGCGCTTACGGCTGACGTCGCCGCCATAGCATTTGGCCAGTACGTTCTTTCTGAGTGCCTTGACGGAGGTCCGTGCAATGATCTGCCCGCCAATGGCGGCCTGGATCGCGACGTCGAACATCTGGCGCGGAATCAGTTCTTTCATCTTTTCGGTCAACTGGCGACCTTTGTAGTGCGCGTTGTCCTTGTGCACGATCAGCGCCAGGGCATCGACCTTGTCGCCGTTGATCAGCACATCCAGCTTCACCAGATTAGCTGATTGGTAACGATCAAAATGGTAATCCAGCGAAGCATAGCCGCGGCTGGTGGATTTGAGACGGTCGAAGAAGTCCAGGACCACTTCGTTCATCGGCAAATCGTAGGTCACTTGCACCTGGGTACCGAGGAACAGCATGTCGTGCTGTACGCCACGCTTCTCGATACACAGGGTAATGACGTTGCCCAGGTGCTCTTGCGGCACAAGAATATTGGCCCGCACGATCGGTTCGCGCATGTCTTCGATGGAAGACAGATCCGGAAGCTTCGACGGGTTGTCGACGTAAATCGTTTCACCGGTTTTCAATAACAGTTCAAAAATAACTGTCGGTGCGGTGGTGATCAGGTCCAGGTCGTATTCGCGCTCGAGGCGCTCCTGGATGATTTCCATGTGCAGCATGCCCAGGAAACCGCAGCGGAAGCCGAAGCCCAATGCGTCGGAGCTTTCCGGGGTGTACTGCAACGACGAGTCGTTGAGGGTCAGCTTCTGCAGGGCTTCGCGGAAGTCCTCGAAGTCGTCGGAGCTGACCGGGAACAGGCCGGCGTAAACCTGCGGCTGGATGCGTTTGAAGCCCGGCAGCACGTCGACGTCAGGGGTGGCGCTCAAGGTCAGTGTGTCACCCACCGGTGCGCCGTGGATGTCCTTGATGCCGGCGATGATGAAGCCCACTTCACCGGCTTTCAGATCAACGGTTGCAGTGTGCTTGGGGTTGAACACACCCACGCTGTCCACCAGGTGGATCTTGCCGGTGGATTTGACCAGGATCTTGTCGCCCTTCTTCACACGGCCGTGGCGCACGCGTACCAGGGAAACAACGCCCAGGTAGTTGTCGAACCAGGAGTCGATGATCAACGCTTGCAGCGGATCTTCGTAGTTGCCGGTAGGCGCGGGAATGGTCTTGACCAGGCGCTCGAGCACTTCGTCGACGCCCAGGCCGGTCTTGGCGCTGCACTCGACGGCGTCGGTGGCGTCAATGCCGATGATCTTCTCGATCTCTTCCTTGACGCGGTCCGGATCGGCCTGTGGCAGGTCGATCTTGTTCAGCACCGGCATCACTTCCAGACCTTGCTCGATGGCGGTGTAGCAGTTCGCGACGGACTGGGCTTCAACGCCCTGGCCCGCGTCCACTACCAGCAACGCACCTTCACAGGCCGCCAGGGAACGGCTGACTTCATAGGTGAAGTCGACGTGGCCCGGTGTGTCAATGAAGTTGAGCTGGTACTTGATACCGTCTTTGGCGGTGTAGTACAGGGTAACGCTGTGGGCCTTGATGGTGATCCCGCGCTCGCGCTCGAGGTCCATGGAGTCCAGCACCTGGGCTTCCATTTCACGCTCGGCAAGGCCGCCGCACATCTGGATAAATCGATCGGCCAGCGTCGACTTGCCATGGTCAATGTGGGCGATGATGGAGAAATTGCGGATATGACTCAAATCACTCACGGATCAACACTCAAAAAGGCTGCAGGCAGACTGCCCGCTGAAAAATAGCCGGGAATTGTACCTGATGCGCAGACCTGACGTCATCCATGGTGACCAAGAACAAAAATGCCCCGATCGTTCGAACGGGGCATTTTTTGTTCATAAGCGCGGGTTCAACCGGCCCGACGCAACAGCCAGAAGCCGGCCACGGCGCAAATAGCCGTGGGCACCAGCACCGCAAACAACGGCGAGAAGCCGAATACCAGGCTGGACGGCCCCAGCAGGTCTTGGGCGATACGGAAGGTAAAGCCCACCAGCACGCCGGTGAACACTCGCTGACCGAGGGTTACGGAACGCAGCGGACCGAAGATGAACGAGATCGCCATCAGCACCAGCGCAGCGGTTACTACCGGCTGCAACACCTTGACCCAAAACGCCAGCCAGTAACGGCCATTGTTCAAGCCCTGGTCCTTGAGGTAGTGGATATAACCCCACAGGCCGGAGATAGGCAGGCTTTCCGGGATCATCACCACGGTATTCAGCAATTCGGGCTTGAGGGAAATATCCCACTGCTCCGTCGGAACGTTGATCACTTCGGTGGTCGACGCCGCGCCCTTGCCGATATCTCGGAAATAGGTGGTGGTCACATCGCTGAGTTGCCACTTTTCTTCGGCGTACTGCGCACGTTTGGCGAAGCTGGACGACAACAGGTGACGTTCTTTATCGAAGTGATAACGGGTGACACCGATCAACAGGCCACCCGGTTGTACGGCGTTGATGTGGATAAACTCCTCACCCTGCCGGTGCCACAGGCCATGCTTGGAGCTTTGAGCATCACCGGACCCCTGGGCCAGGGCACGATTGGCCTGGGCTGTGGATTCGGCCGGAGGCGCCACGTATTCACCGATCAGCACGCTGACCGCCATCAGCAACAGCATGGGCTTCATGACCGCCCACACGATGCGGCCAATGGAAACACCCGCCGCACGCATGATGGTCAGTTCGCTGTTGCTGGCCAGGCTGCCAAGGCCAATCAGGCACCCGATCAGCGCAGCCATCGGCATCATGTCGTAGAGACGACGTGGCGCTGTCAGCGCCACGTAGCTCAGAACGTTGGTAACGGTGTAGGTATCGCTGACGTTGCCGACTTCATCAATGAAGGCGAACAACGAGGCCAGGCCCAGAATAATGCCCAATACCGCAAGGATTGCGACCAGGACGCTGCTACCAATGTAGCGGTCGAGCTTAACCACGAGCCATCTCCTTCATGCTGCGACGACTCCGCATCTTCAAACGCATCGGCTCCCAATAAAGCAGGCCCAGGCCAATCATCAGGAAGATCCCGTGGACCCACCACAACCCAAGAGCCGGCGGCAGCTTGCCCTTCTCCAGGGAGCCGCGGGCGGAAATCAGGATGGTCAGGTAAGCCATATAAAGCAGGATGGCCGGCAACAGTTTGAGGAAGCGGCCCTGGCGCGGGTTGACCCGGGACAGCGGTACCGCCATCAAGGTCACGATAAACACCAGCAGCGGCAGGGAAATCCGCCATTGCAGTTCAGCAATCGAGCGCAATTCCTTGCTGCCGATCAGGTCCGGCGTCGGGATCGCGTCGCGGTCGGTCACTTCGTCGCTGACATCCGGACGGGCAAGCATTACACCGTAAGTGTCGTACTTGATTGCCCGGTAATCCGCCTGCCCGGGGCTGCCGTCATAGCGATAACCGTTCTCCAGGATCAGATAGCGACTGCCGTCCGGACGCACTTCCTGGCGCCCGCTGTCGGCCACCAATATGGAAATACCACGGTCTTTCTGGTTCTGGCCGAGGTTCTTCTGGGAGATGAACACACCGCCCAGGTTGGCACGGTCATCCGACAGTTGTTCGGTGTAGGTCACCCGGGTGCCGTCGTTGAGCGCTTGAAAGCGGCCCGGTTCCAGGGTGTCGAATTCGGTCATGGCGTCCTGTTTGTTGAGCACCAGCTGGAACTGCAAGGCTCCCTGGGGCGCCAGGCTCAGGCTCAGCCAGGCCACGATCAGCGCGATACCGGTGGCCGGGACCATGGTCATGGCCAGCAAGCGCTGCTGACTCATGCCGGTGGCCGACAGCACGGTCATTTCGCTTTCGAGGTACAAGCGGCCGTAGGCCAGCAAGATCCCGAGAAACAGGCCCAATGGCAGGATCAGCTGCAGGAAGCCCGGCAGGCGAAAGCCCATGATCAGGAAC
Organism: Pseudomonas sp. SED1; assembly: GCF_034044025.1. NCBI lineage: Bacteria > Pseudomonadati > Pseudomonadota > Gammaproteobacteria > Pseudomonadales > Pseudomonadaceae > Pseudomonas > Pseudomonas sp. SED1. The sequence goes on along the minus strand of NZ_JAXCIS010000157.1, from coordinate 26,827 downwards.
AGCGAACCCGGATCCAGGGCACCCGAGGCAGCCTGGGCGAGGTATTTGACGAAGCGACCACTCATGATGATGACCAGCAATACCGCACTCACGGCACTCAGGGTCAACAGGACTTCGCGGGACAGATAACGGAAGACGATCAAACCAGACACTCCAGGGTTGTCAGGCTAAGGCGGCCAAACAAGCAAGCATATCGAGACGACCCATTGCTGCAGGCCGGCTAAAAAGATGGCGCATTATCCTGTGATTGACCGCACCTGTCACGGAGCTTGCTCATACGCGTGCACAAAGCTGCCCACAAGGGTTGTCAGGCTCGGGCGGCGAGGTTCAAACTGCGGCCTTTGTCGCGGGCGGCCTACAGGCTGCCAAGCTTACAAGCCGGAGTACAGACTCCTGGCTCACTGACCTTTATAAGGGACCCGAAAATGGAACTGGTTGTAAAAAGCGTTAGCCCCGAAACGTTGAAAACCGCCACCCTCGTGGTCGCTGTCGGCGAAGGCCGCAAGCTGAGCGTTGCCGCCAAGCAACTGGACGAACTGAGCGGCGGCGCCATCAGCGCGGTCCTCAAGCGCGGCGACCTGGCCGGTAAAGTGGGGCAGAGCCTGCTGCTGCAAAGCCTGCCCAACCTTAAAGCCGAGCGCGTATTGCTGGTGGGCGTGGGCAAGGACGCCGAACTGGGCGACCGTCCGTTCCGCAAGATCATCAGCAGCATCCTCACTACCCTCAAGGGCCTGGGCGGCACCGATGCAGCCCTGGCGCTGGACGAAATCGTGGTCAAGGGCCGCGACAGCTACGGCAAGACCCGCCTGCTGGCCGAAAGCCTGCTGGATGGCGGCTACGTCTTCGACCAGTTCAAGAGCACCAAGGCCGAACCCCGCGCCCTGAAGAAAGTCACCTTGCTGACCATCAAGGCGGCCCAGGCTGAAGTGGAACGCGCCGTGACCCACGCCCAGGCCATCGCCGGCGGCATGGCTTTCACCCGTGATTTGGGCAACCTGCCACCGAATATCTGCCACCCAACCTACCTGGGCGAGCAAGCCAAGGCGCTGGGTAAAGAATTCAAGGGTTTGAAAGTCGAAGTCCTGGACGAGAAGAAGATCAAGGAACTCGGCATGGGCTCGTTCTATGCCGTGGGCCAGGGCAGCGACCAGCCGCCGCGCCTGATCGTGATGCAATACAACGGCGGCAAGAAGTCCGAGAAGCCATACGCCCTGGTCGGCAAAGGCATCACCTTCGACACCGGCGGCATCAGCCTCAAGCCGGGCCTGGGCATGGACGAGATGAAGTACGACATGGGCGGCGCCGCCAGCGTATTCGGTACCCTGCGTGCCGTGCTGGAACTGAAGCTGCCGATCAACCTGGTGTGCATCCTGGCCTGCGCCGAGAACATGCCGAGCGGCGGCGCGGCGCGTCCGGGCGACATCGTTACCACCCTCAGCGGCCAGACCGTGGAAATCCTCAACACCGACGCCGAAGGCCGCCTGGTGCTGTGCGACGCCCTGACCTACGCCGAACGCTTCAAGCCGCAAGCCGTGATCGACATCGCCACCCTGACCGGGGCCTGCGTGGTTGCCCTGGGCGCCCACACATCGGGCCTGCTGGGCAACAACGATGAACTGATCGGCCAACTGCTCAGCGCCGGCCAGGCTGCAGACGACCGCGCCTGGCAACTGCCGCTGTTCGATGAGTACCAGGAACAGCTGGACAGCCCGTTCGCCGACATCGCCAACATTGGTGGCCCGAAAGCCGGCACCATCACCGCTGCGTGTTTCCTGTCGCGTTTCGCCAAGAACTTCAACTGGGCGCACCTGGACATCGCCGGCACTGCCTGGACCAGCGGCGGCAAGGACAAGGGCGCCACTGGCCGTCCGGTTCCATTGCTGACCCAGTACCTGCTGGACCGCGCCAAGGCCTAACCCTGTAGGAGCGAGCTTGTTCGCGAAGGTCGTTAACGATAACGCGCTCATTCTGGATGAACGCGTCGTTCTCAGGTTTTTCGCGAGCAAGCTCGTTCCTACAAACCCCGGGACGGCCGCAACGCCGCCCCGGGCTCAGGAACCGCAATGACCCAAGTCGACTTCTATATATTGCCCAGCGCCGATCCTTCCGCGCGCCTGGACTTTGCCTGCAAGCTCACCGAAAAAGCCTGGCGCATGGGCCACCGCATCTACCTGCATTGCAGCGATGCCGCCCAACGTGACGACCTCGACGCCCGCCTCTGGCGCTTCAAGGGCGAAAGCTTCGTACCACACGGCCCTGCCGAATCAGAGCCGGAAGGCCTGGTGGTGCTGGGTTTGGGCGACAGCTGCGGCGATCACACAGACCTGCTGGTCAACCTCGACCTGAAAGTACCGGCCTTCGCCAAAGGTTTTGCCCGCGTGGCGGAAGTGGTGGTGGAAGACCCGGCTATTCGTCAGGCCGCGCGGGAGAGTTTCCGTTTCTACCGCGAACAGGGCTATTCTCTGCAAGATCACCGGCTACAACGACTTTGAGCACATGATGGACACTCCAAACCCGCTAAAAGACTCTGACCACCTGCTGGATGACCTTGAGTCGATCCGCAAGCTGCTCGGTGATGATGACCTGCAACCGCCGCTGCTGACCGATGCGGTCAACGGTGACGTACAAATTCCTTTGCTGTTCGATATGGTCGGCGGCAAGCCTGTTGCGCCGGAACCTGTCGAAACGCCCGCAGAGCAAACCGCACCCGCGCCGGCAGTTGCCGTGCCTGCCGCAGAGAAAGCGCCCGACGCCCTCTTGCTGCATCTGGACAACGAACTGCGCGCCGCTGCGCAACTGATCATGCAAGACGTGATCGACGATTTTGCCCCGCATATCGAAACCGAGATCAAGCGCCGACTGGATGCGCGCATGGAGCGGTTGTTGAGCCAGTACCAGAACTAGGGCTGACACATATCCCGTGTGGGAGCGGGCTTGCTCGCGAAGGGCGTGAACGATAACGCGTGCATCCTGAATGAACGCGCCGCCCTCAGGTTTTTCGTGAGCAAGCTCGCTCCTACCCCTCTCCCCTATCCCCCGCTATACTTGTCGGCTTTCCTGAATTAATGCCAACTAGGGTCCCGCCGCGCATGGATAAGACCTACCAGCCGCACGCTATTGAAACTTCCTGGTACCAGACCTGGGAGTCCGAGAATTATTTCGCTCCGCAAGGCGCGGGCGATGCCTACACCATCATGATTCCGCCACCGAACGTCACGGGCAGCCTGCACATGGGCCATGGCTTCAACAACGCGATCATGGATGCCCTGATTCGTTTCCGCCGCATGCAGGGTCGCAACACCCTGTGGCAGCCAGGTACCGACCACGCCGGCATCGCCACCCAGATGTTGGTGGAACGCCAACTGGAAGCCACCGGCCAGAACCGTCACGACCTGGGTCGCGAAAAATTCCTGGATAAAATCTGGGAATGGAAGGATCAGTCCGGCGGCAACATCAGCCGTCAGATCCGACGCCTGGGTTCGTCCGTCGACTGGAGCCGCGAGCGCTTCACCATGGACGACGGCCTGTCGGAAGCCGTGAAGGAAGCCTTTGTGCGCCTGCACGAAGACGGCCTGATCTATCGCGGCAAGCGCCTGGTCAACTGGGACACCAAGCTGCACACGGCGATTTCCGACCTTGAAGTGGAAAACCACGACGAGAAAGGTTTCCTGTGGAACCTCAAGTACCCGCTGGCTGACGGCGCCAAGACCGCCGAAGGCAACGACTACCTGATCGTCGCCACCACTCGTCCGGAAACCATGCTTGGCGACGCCGCCGTCGCGGTTAACCCGAACGACGAACGCTACCAGGCGCTGATCGGCAAGTTCGTTGAGCTGCCGCTGGTTGGCCGTCGCATCCCGATCATCGCGGACGACTACTGCGACCCTGAATTCGGCACCGGCTGCGTGAAAATCACCCCGGCCCACGATTTCAACGACTACGAAGTCGGCAAGCGCCACAACCTGCCGCTGCTGAACATTTTCGACAAAAACGCCGCTGTTCTGCCGGCCTGCCAGGTATTCAACCTCGACGGCACGCTGAACGAGAGCATCGACGGCAAGATCCCGGCTGAATACGCCGGCCTCGACCGTTTTGAAGCGCGCAAGCAAATCGTTGCAGCCTTCGACGCTGCCGGCCTGCTGGTCAGCGTTGATGACCACGCCCTGAAGGTGCCGAAAGGCGACCGCTCCGGCACCGTCATCGAGCCTTGGCTGACCGACCAGTGGTACGTGTCTACCAAGCCGCTGGCCGAGCCGGCGATTGCTGCCGTGGAAGACGGCCGCATCGCGTTCGTGCCTAAGCAGTACGAAAACATGTACTTCTCGTGGATGCGTGACATCCAGGATTGGTGCATCAGCCGCCAGCTGTGGTGGGGCCACCGGATTCCGGCCTGGTACGACGAGTCGGGCAAGGTCTACGTTGGCCGCGACGAAGCCGAAGTACGTGCCAAGCACAACCTCGGCCCGGACGTGACGCTGCAACAGGACAACGACGTACTGGACACCTGGTTCAGCTCGGGCCTGTGGACCTTCTCCACCCTCGGCTGGCCACAGCAGACCGAGTTCCTGAAGAAATTCCACTCCACCGACGTGCTGGTCACCGGCTTCGACATCATTTTCTTCTGGGTTGCCCGGATGATCATGCTCACCATGCACTTGGTGAAAAACGAAGACGGCACCCCGCAGGTACCGTTCAAGACTGTGTACGTGCACGGGCTGGTACGTGATGGCCAGGGCCAGAAGATGTCCAAGTCCAAGGGCAACGTCCTGGACCCACTGGACATCATCGACGGCATCGACCTGGAAACCCTGGTGCAGAAACGCACTACCGGCCTGATGCAACCCACGCCAAAACTGCTGAAAAAGATCGAAAAGCAGACCCGCGAAGAATTCCCGGAAGGTATCGCCAGCTACGGCACCGATGCCATGCGCTTCACCTTCTGCTCGCTGGCGTCGACAGGTCGCGACATCAAGTTCGACATGGGCCGCGTCGAAGGCTATCGCAACTTCTGCAACAAGATCTGGAACGCCGCGCGCTACGTGCTGGATAAAGGCGAAGACTGCGGCCAGAACGGCGAGGCCATCGAGCTGTCCCTGGCGGACCGCTGGATCATCTCCCAGCTGCAGCGCACCGAAGCCGAAGTGACCCGTCAACTCGACCAGTTCCGCTTCGACCTGGCGGCGCAGGCCTTGTACGAGTTCATCTGGAACCAGTATTGCGACTGGTACCTGGAACTGTCCAAGCCCGTGCTGTGGGACGAGAACTCGCCGATCGAACGTCAGCGCGGCACCCGTCACACCCTGGTGCGCGTGCTGGAAGTGGCGTTGCGCCTGGCGCATCCGTTCATGCCGTTCATCACCGAAGAAATCTGGCAGCGCCTCGCGCCGCTGGCCGGCAAAGACGGCAAGACCATCATGCTGCAACCTTGGCCGGTGGCCAACGAAGCCCGCATTGATGAGGCGGCTGAAAGCGACATCGAATGGCTCAAGACCCTGATGATGGGCACGCGCAACATCCGCGCCGAGATGAACATCGGCCCGGGCAAGCCACTGGCCGTGTTCGTGAAGAACGCCAGCGCTGAAGATCAGCGTCGCCTCACCGAGAACGACGCGCTGCTCAAGAAGCTGGCGAAGCTGGAGTCGATCACCGTATTGGCTGCAGGTGCCGAAGCGCCGCTGTCCGCTACCGCACTGGTTGGCGAGATGGAAGTGCTGGTGCCGATGGCCGGCCTGATCGACAAAGGTGCCGAACTGGCGCGCCTGGATAAGGAAATCCTGCGTCTGCAAGGCGAAGTGCAGCGGGTGGGCGGCAAGCTGTCCAACGCGGCGTTCGTCGACAAGGCTCCGGCTGAAGTCATCGAGAAAGAACGCGCCAAATTGGCCGAAGCTGAACAGGCTTTGGGCAAACTGGCCGAGCAACATGCGCGGATTTCCAGCCTGTAAGGTGCAGCCCGTGTGAAAAAAGAGACCTTCGGGTCTCTTTTTTTTGCCCAGGAAAGCAATGACATATCTCTTTGCAAACCCGATCAATGTGGGAGCTGGCTTGCCTGCGATGCAGGCGACTCGGTGTATCTGTCAGACGGAGGCGATGCCATCGCAGGCAAGCCAGCTCCCACATTTGACCGAGTTCGACTCAAGAATGTGGGACAATGCCCGCCACTTTGAGCCAAATTCCAGAATCGACGCAGCCCATGACCGCCCCCAGCACACCCAAAGCACCGCGCAAGAAGCCTAAATCCACTACGCCGGCCAAGCCCGTCGTTCCGCGCAAAGAGGCCACCTTGCACCCGCGTAACCGCCACCAGGGCCGTTACGACTTCCAGGCGCTGATCAAGACCACGCCGGAACTGGCGCAATTCGTGATCATCAACCCGTACGGCAAGGAAAGCATCGACTTCGCCAGCCCCGACGCGGTGCGGGTGTTTAACCGGGCGTTGCTCAAGGCGTTCTACGGCATCAATCACTGGGACATCCCGGCTGATTACCTGTGCCCACCGGTCCCGGGCCGTGCCGACTACGTGCACTTCCTCGCCGACCTGCTCGCCAGCGTCAACGAAGGCGTGATCCCCCGTGGCGCGCCAGTGAAGGTGCTGGACATCGGCATGGGCGCGAACTGCGTCTACCCGTTGATCGGCTACAGCGAGTACCGCTGGAATTTCCTCGGCTCGGAAGTCGACCCGACGGCCGTGGCGGCCGCCAAGGCGATCGTGCAATCCAACGGGCTGAACAAGGCCATCCAACTGCGCCAGCAAACCAATCCCAAGCAGATCCTGCTGGGCCTGCTGGAGCCGGGTGAGCGGTTTGACCTGACCATGTGCAACCCGCCCTTCCACGCGTCCATGGATGAAGCAACCAAGGGCAGCGAGCGTAAATGGCGAGCACTGGGCAAGGCTGATCCGAAGCGCAAGTTGCCGGTACTGAACTTCGGTGGCCAGTCGGCGGAATTGTGGTGTGAAGGCGGTGAAGCGCGGTTTGTGACGCAGTTGATCGCTGAAAGCGCGCATTTCCAACATAAAGTACTGTGGTTCAGCACCCTGGTGTCGAAAGCGTCAAACCTGCCGGCGATCCAGACCGCGCTGAAAAAGGCCGGTGTGCTGGAGAGCCAGGTGGTGGAGATGTCCCAGGGCCAGAAGCAGAGCCGCTTTGTCGCCTGGACCTTCCAGACCCCGAGCGAGCAACAGGTGTGGCGCCAGCGTTGGGCGCGCAAGGATTAAAAACCGCAGGCAACAAAAAACCGTGCCCGGATCGCTCCGGAGCACGGTTTTTTTTGCTGCGTCTTACTTGTTAACAGCGTCGGTCAGGCTTTTTGCCACAACCAGCTTGATAACTTTCTTGGCAGCGATTTCGATGGCAGCGCCAGTCGAAGGGTTACGGCCAGTACGGGCAGGACGCTCGGTCACTTTCAGTTTGCCAACGCCTGGCAGAGTGATTTCGCCGCCGTTTTCCAGCTGATCAGCAACGATCTGGCTCAGTTGTTCAATCACTGCACGCACTTGAACTTTGGTGGCGCCAGTGGATTCAGCCAGATCAGCGATCAGTTGGTCTTTAGTAATAGCCATTGTGGTGTTCCTTCCCTATCAAATTCATTTGGATTGCAGAGTGCAGTGTCAGCCATCGAGCCCTGCCATCAAGGCCTGGCACCCAAGGGCTATAACCACGAAGATCGGGGTTATAGATACCTGAAACCGGGTTTGGTTCGACCTGACAAATGCTGAATGCACGCTTAACGCCCAGACTGCGCGTAAGACGGGGCAAAACTAGCACAGAGACGGGGAAATATCCGCCTCAACATACCCATTTGGTCAGCTTTATCGCTCTAAACCGTGAAAAAAAGGCATATGGCCCGTCGGAGGGCTCTCAAAATGCCCTCCGAACAACGCCATCCCTAGCGGGTGCGGTACACTGGCGACTTTTTCCGGGAGCTCAACCACTCCCCTTCACCTGCCGAGAAGCCCATGCCGATCCGTCATTGCATCGTCCACCTGATCGACAAAAAACCCGACGGCACACCCGCAGTTCTCCACGCCCGCGACTCCGAGCTTGCCGAGTCGGCCGCGATCGAGAACATGCTTGCCGACCTCAACGAGAGCTACAACGCCAAACAAGGCAAGGCCTGGGGCTTTTTCCATGCCGAGTCCGGCGCGCACCCGTTCAGCGGCTGGTTGAAGGAATATTTTGACGGCGGGAAGGATTTCACCGCGTTCAGCCGCATTGCCGTGGAACACCTGCAAAAGCTGATGGAAGAATCCAACCTCTCCACCGGCGGCCACGTGCTGTTTGCCCATTATCAACAGGGCATGACCGATTACCTGGCGATCGCCCTGCTGCACCACAGTGAAGGCGTGGCAGTGACCGACCAACTGGACGTGACGCCGTCGCGCCACCTCGACCTTGGCCAACTGCACCTCGCGGCGCGGATCAACGTGTCCGAGTGGCAGAACAACAAGCAGTCCAAGCAGTACATCTCCTTTATCAAGGGCAAGAACGGCAAGAAGGTCTCGGAGTACTTCCGCGACTTTATCGGCTGCCAGGAAGGCGTGGACGGCCCGGGCGAGACCCGCACCCTGCTCAAGGCCTTCAGCGACTTCGTCGAAAGCGAAGACTTGCCGGACGAGTCCGCCCGCGAGAAAACCAAGACCCTGGTGGACTACGCCAGCAGCCAGGCCAAGCTCGGCGAGCCAATGGGCCTGGAAGAGCTGTCCGGGTTGATCGATGAAGATCGGCCAAAAGCCTTCTACGATCACATCCGCAACAAGGACTACGGCCTGTCGCCAGAAATCCCGGCGGATAAACGCACCCTGAACCAGTTCCGTCGCTTCACCGGCCGCGCCGAAGGCTTGTCCATCAGCTTTGAAGCGCATCTGTTGGGCGACAAGATCGAATACGACGAAGCCGCCGGCACCTTGATCATCAAGGGCCTGCCGACCCAGTTGACCGACCAGCTCAAGCGTCGCAACTGATGCTGGGCGGGGTTCTGAAGAAAGTCCTGCTGGTGTTGCTGGTGGTGGTGGTTTTCCAGAACTGGGGCAAGATCGAGCGGCTGTTCAACCCCTCCCAGGTGGTGCCGGAGCAGACACGCGCGGCGGCGCGTGTGGTGCTGTATTCCACTGAGTGGTGCGGCTACTGCAAACAGATCCGGCGCTTTCTGGATTCCAAGGGGATTCCCTACCAGGCGTTTGATATCGAGAAGGACGCCCCAGCGCGCAAGGCGTATGAGGCGCTGGGAGGCGGCGGGATTCCGTTTGTGGACGTGAACGGCACGCTGATTCGCGATTACAACCCTGAAGCGATCATGGCAGCCCTGAAGTAACCCAGTCCGTGCGGCCTGCACCAGAACCTGTGGCGAGGGAGCTTGCTCCCGCTGGGCTGCGCAGCAGCCCCAAAACAGGCGCCCGGGTTCCTCCAGGTTGAACCCGATTGTCGGGTTTAGGGCTGCTTCGCGCCCCAGCGGGAGCAAGCTCCCTCGCCACAGGCCATTCGCGGCCATTCATAGCCGTATGGAACCCTAGAAATTGGCCTCCAGGGAAACCATTGCCGTACGCTCTTCACCCACGTTGTAATACGCCGAGCTGGCCGCCAGGCCATTTACCGGCGCCGAGTTGAACGACACCGTACGCGCCGAGCTCAAGTATTCCTTATCAAACACGTTGAGCATCGAGAAGCGCAGCGCTGCCGACTTGAAGACCTTCTTGTCCACCGGCAAGTAGATACCGGCGTTGAGGTCAAACACGGTGCGCCCGGAGATTTTCTCGTTGTTGGTCAAATCGCCGTAGAACGCCCCGACATACTTGCCGGCAATGTTGCCGTAGTAGCGCTTGTCGTCATACCCGAACACCAGGTTGAGCATGTTTTCCGGCACGTTGGCCAACTGGTTGCCCTTGGTCGGCAACAGCACGTTCTTGCTGACAAAATCGTCCTGCTGCTCGGACTGGGTATAGGTGTACGACGCGTAGTAGTTGAAGTTGTACGGCAGCAGGCCGCTCCACTCCAGCTCCAGGCCTTTGTTGGTCACGTCACCGACGTTGGCCATCACGTAGTCACCGTTCAAGTCGGTGGTCGACAACTGGCGATCCTTGAAGGTGATGTAGAACAGGGTGGCGCTCAGCGCCATTTTTTCTTCGGTGTAGCGCCAGCCCAGTTCCTGGTTCCAGCTCAGCTCGGGGTTGAGGTTGAGAGAGTCACCCTTGTTGTACAGCACGTAGTTCTGCGGGGTGCGCATGTTGCGGGTGACGTTGTAGAACGCCTGGTTGCTCTCGTCGACCTGGTACTTGGCACTGAAGTTCGGCAGGAACTGATGGTAACGGGCGTTACGTTTTTCCGGCTGGTCGTACAGGCTGCCCAGGTTGTCGCCGTCACGCTCGACGTACTGGTAGGCCAGCCCGCCGACAAAACTCAGGTCTGGCGTGGCTTGCCAGCTGTCCTGCACCCACAGTTTCTGGGCAGGGGTCACGGTGTACTGGTGGCGGCCCTGGACGGTCTTGCCGTTCTTGTCGACCACCTGGCCGCCGCTGTTGTAATCACCCCAGATGTCGTCCGGTGCACCTTCGCTGTTGATCCCGATATACGGCTGGGTCTGGCGCTGGCGAGCGCGCTCGTACCAGTAGCCGTAATCCAGGCTGTGCTCTTCGTTGATGTCCCATTTCATTTTGACCGTGACACCTGGGCGCCAGGTTTCGGTCCAGGACGGCCGGTAGTAGTTGGCCGACTTGAGGTTACCCAGGTCGTAGTTACCGGCCTTGTCGGACTTCGGCCCCAGGTTGGTCGCGGTCTGGCCGCTGAAACTGCCGCCGTTGCCCCAGTAATAGTAAGGCGCAACTGTCAGGGCCAGGTCATCACGCAAGCGCCAGCGCTGGGTGAAGGTGGTCATGACACTTTCGAAAGGGTTGCGGTTGAGCTTGTAGGAAGACGACAGCAAGCCGTTTTTGTAGACCGGGGTTTCCGAGTAATCCAGGCGCCGCCCCTGTTGTTGGAACTGGGCCTTGCTCAGGGTGTTGTAGTTGTAGTTTTCCTGCTTGTTGTACTTCATGGTGAAGTTGCTGGAGTTGCCATTGTCGTCTTCGAACAGCGTGCTCCACTCCACCTTGTCACCGCGCACAGTGCCCTTGCCGCGCCACTTGTCGCCTTCGGTGTGAGAGGCCGAGACCCAGCTCTTGAAGCCACCCAGGTCGCCGGTGTTGAGCCGTGCGAAAGACTTTGTCAGGTTGTTCGAGCCGATGGATTGTTTGACGAACAAGCCTGGCTCTTTGGTCGGCCGGATCGTGACCATGCCGATGTTGCCGCCGCTGGAACCAATGTGCGGGCCGTCCGCTTCTGATGAGCCTTGGGTGACAAACACTTCGCCGACGTTTTCCGGGTCGCCCAGCTGGTTGGCGTACACACCGTAGCTACCGGAGTCGTTGATCGGCACGCCGTCCATGGAAACCCCGACCTGGTCGGAGTTCATACCCCGCATGGTGAAGCTGGTGCCGCTCATGCCGCTGGCGTCATCGTTCGAAACGTTAATGCCCGGGGTGTATTTGAGCTTGTCGATAGCGTTGGCCGTCGGGGACATTTCGTCCATGGCTTCCTTGGTCACGGTGGACCGGGCCTTGGCGCTTTCTTCCTGAATCATGTGGCCGGTGCCCAGGGTACGTTCGCCGGCGACGTGCACCGAACCGACATCCTGGGAGTCGTCTGCCAGAACCAGCGGCGCAAAGCCGCCCAGGCCCGATGCTAAAAGCAGGGCGTAGAGTTTGTTGTAGGTCACGAGTAGATCCCTTACATGCATCCATCTGTTGTTATGGGGGAGGTCTTGGCGATTTGGGCTGGGTGAACAGCGCCGCCAATCTTCCTGACCACCTGCTCAGGAATCCGAGGATCATCCGTGCATCACGTAACGGTTTGGTTACAGGTTTTGGCGATTGCGATGAAGGTTAAATGAAAGGTCGACAGACCCCGAGGTGCCAAAGCATGGGGATCTTCAAGGAGGAAAGGTGCAAGTAATGACAGTGCTACGCCATTGCAGCGTAGCAACCTGTATCTAGCGCAATACGATCATCCGACCGAGCAGCGTGTGCTGTTCAAACCCCAGGACGGCCTGCAGCGCGTTGAGTACCGCTTGCGGATCCTTGCTCGGGAAACTGCCGCTGACGCGGCGCGTGCCGAGGTCTTCGTTGAGCAGCAGAATGCGCCCGGGGTAGTAGCGGCCGAGGTCTTGCACCACATCGGCCAGCGGCGCCTTGTAGTAGTTGAGCCAGCCGTCGCGCCAGGCCAGGCGCGACTCACTGTCGACCGCGTGCAGCTCATCGGCGACACCATCGGCGTAGGCCACTTGCTGGCCGGCCGTCAGAATCTGTTGCTGAGCATACTTCGACGGCGTAACCCCAACCCGGCCGGACAACACCGTCACCTGCGCACCCGCCGGTTGCAGGCGCACTTCAAACTGCGTGCCGAGCACCCGCGCTTCGCCGCTGCCGGCCTCGACCACGAAGGATTCGCCCGTGTGGGTCACACTGAAAAAACCGGCGCCACGGCGTAGCTGGATATGGCGCTCGCCATGCTTGAAATCCACGGAGATCGCGCTGTCGGCGTCCAGGGTAACCAGGCTTTTATCGGCCAGGGTCACGGTCTTCACCTCACCCGGCGCGGTGACGTAATCCGCGCCGAAGTCATCGACCCAGCGCGACGGCTGCCAGCCGGCGCCCATCGAGATCATCACCAGCAGGCAGGCGGCCATGGCCAGGGCGCCAGACCAGCGCCGCACGCTGGAGCGCTTTGAGGTATTCATCGCGTTCAAGTAACCCTGCAGCGCCAGGGCATCCTCATCCGCCAAGGTTCTGGCCGGTACTTCACTCAATTCCCACAGCACCTGGGCCTGGGCATAGGCCTCGACATGCGCCGGGTCGGCCCGCAGCCAATGGCTGAACGTGGACTGGTCGCCACTGCTGGGCTGGTCGTGCAACAAGCTCAGCCAGGCCAATGCGGCCTGTTCCTGGTCGGGCGTCGGGGTGACGCGGGCAGTGGCGTTCACGGGGCTTTCCTTGGCGATGGTTCACGAAGGCTGGCCTTACAGGCTTCGAGGGCGCGCATCATATGTTTTTCCACGGCACTTTGGGACAGGCCCATGGCCTTGGCGATTTCCGCGTACTTGCGGCCATGGATGCGGTTGAGCAGGAAAATCTGTCGGGTACGCTCCGGCAAGCTGCGCAGAGCCGCTTCGACATGGCGCAGATCGTTGCCCGCCTCCAGCGCAGCCTGGGGCTCGGAGCCCTGGTTATCCTGTTGTTCCGGCAGCCAGCCTTCACTGCTGCGCACCCGGGCGCCTTCGCTGCGCAGGTGATCGATGGCGATATTGCCGGCACAACGCAGCAGGTAGGTGCTGAGCTCCTCGACCTGCACCAGTGGCCGGCGCCAGAAGCGCAGGAACAAATCCTGCACCAGGTCCGCCGCCGTCGCACGGCAACCCACGCGGCGGCTGACCAGCGCTTCCATCTGCGAGCGCTGGGACAGGAACACTTGCAGGAAATGCGCCCGTCCGCCTGCCGCGTCTGCGTGCTGCTCTTTGGATTCGGGAGGCGTGATGATCATCAACGGTGGACTCAAAGGGTCGCGAAGGCCGCAACCGGGCTGGCCAGCAGGCCGACGCCCGCCAGAATCAAAGCCAGCCTTGGCCGATACGGCAACAGCAACACCAGCAGCAATCCACTGAGCATCAACACCGCGCACCATTCCACCAGGCCCTGGCTCCAACCGGTCGCGAGCACCGCCGGCCAGATCGAGACGATCAACAGCAGCCAGCCGCCCACGCGCAAACCCAGGCGCCGGCGGGGTGAGGGTTTACTGCGCAGCAGTTCGCCATGGTGCCTGTCCATGGACAGGCACAACGCGGTAAACCCTGCGTAACACAGCAGCAGCGCCAGGAACATTCAGTTCACCTCGCCCTTGAGGGTCAACGGCCGGGCGCGTTCGGCCTTGGGTTGAGGGACGCGGCGGTGCTGCATTTTCCACGCAGCCCAGGCCAGAAACACGCCGCTGCCCAGGCACGTCAGGTCGAAGCCGGCCATGGCCCAATCGCCGTTGGCCAGGGACACACCCAAATGCTGCGACGTGGTCAGCGCGTTGAGCACCGGCACGCCGATAAACAGCAGCGCGCCCACGCCCAATTGCTCAACCCAGCCGCGGCGACCCTGGCGGACAATCGCGTGCACAACGCTCAAGCCCCAGGCGATAAAGAAGGCTTGTACTTCCCAGTCCGAGCGCCCGGCAAAGCTGGCCGATAACAGGCGGTTGGCCCAGAAGAAGGCGGCGATGGCGATCATCAAGCCGGACATGCTGGCGATGTTCAACACTTCCACTAACCGCAATTCAAAGGGCATCACACCGGTTTTGGCATGCTGGAGTTGACGCTTGCCCAGCCACATCACCAGCCCGGTGCCGATCATCGCGGTGCCTGCGAGGCCGCAGATGAAATACAGCCAGCGCAATACCGGACCGGCGAAATGGCCCATGTGCAAACCGTAGAAGCTGCCACCAATCGCCGCCGGCAGCGACTGCTCGCCGCTGACCCGCAGCAGTTCGCCGGTGGTGCCGTTGAATGAGACGGTGCTGCCAAAGTCGTGCACCACTCGATCCGACCCGGCGCGGAACACATTGACCGAGGCGTTCACATCGCTTGGATTATTCACCACCAGTCGCCCGACATGCCCGCCCGCCCACTGCTCGCGCGCCTGCTCGTACATCGGCCCCAGCGGCAACAGCTGCCCGGGTTGGCCAAGGGCCGGCGCGTTGTCGGTGGCCGGGAACACATCGTTGAAAAACGCACGGGTGTCGTTGCCGTAAGAGGCGAGGATGCTCGCCGGCATCACCATGCTCATGAAAATCACCAGGCTGCTGTAAGTGATCATCAAGTGAAATGGCAACACCAGCACGCCCACGGCGTTGTGCCCGTCGAGCCAGGAGCGCTGGCCTTTACGCGGGCGGAAGGTGAAGAAGTCCTTGAAGATTTTCTTGTGGGTGATGATCCCGGTGATCAGGGCCACGAACATCACCATCGCGGCGATGGTCGACAGCCAGCGCCCCCACGGATACGGCATTTGCAGCTGGAAGTGGAAGCGATAGAAGAATTCGCCGCCCCTGCTTTCCCGGGCGTGGACCGGCTGGCCGCTGACGGGATCGAGGAGTTTCTCGACGAAATTGCCGCGCTTGCCCGGGTCGACCTTGTCTTGCCACATCACCGACAGGCCGGGTTCACGGGGGCTCGGCACGTTGATAAACCAGCGCGCTGCGTTGGGTGCCTGTTGCTGCAAATACGCTTGGGCGACGGCCAGGCTACGGGCGTCGTCCACGGGATGCGCCTGCACTTCAGGCTGCATCCAGTGGGTAATTTCGTCCTTGAAATAGGACAAGGTGCCCGTCAGGAAAATCGCAAACAGCAGCCAGCCAAAGATCAGCCCAGCCCAGGTGTGCAACCAGGCCATGGCCTGGCGGAAGCCCTCTTTCATGTGCGTGTCATCCAGTACGTCAACCCGGCGAACGTGGCCAGCATCGCGCTGGGCAGCAACACGCCAAACCAGGCGCGCCAGGCGGTACGGCAGGCGAAACACCAGATCACCGCCAACAGATAGAACACAAACGAACTCAGCATGCCGCTGATCACCGCATCGGCGCGACTGGTGGGCAGCCACAACGTCATGCACACGCTGGCCAGGGACGCCAGCAAGTAACCGCCGACCACAGCCGCCAGCACGCGCGAAGTCACGGCAATACGGTAGGAAACGGGAAGTGAGGTTTTGCGTTTCATGCACAGGGCGCCAGGTTCGTCAGCACGCAATATTAATGATAAAGGTTCTCATAAGCAAAAGAGAACGCATCACTGGTAATTGCCGAACCCGCCTACGCGCCCTACAATGCGAACAATTCTTGTTCTCTAAAGCATGCCCATGCTTGCGGAGTGTGCGCGTTGCAGCCGTCCAACACCGTCGAAGTGCTGTACCACGACCATCACCACTGGCTCACCGGCTGGTTGCGTCGCAAGCTCGGCTGCCCGGAAAGCGCCGCCGACCTGGCCCAGGACACCTTCATTCGCGTGCTGACCGCACGGGAAACCCCGACGCTGATCGAGCCCCGCGCCTTCCTTACCACCATCGCCAAGCGCGTGCTGTTCAACCATTACCGCCGCCAGGACCTGGAGCGCGCCTACCTCGACGCCTTGGCGCAGATGCCCGAACACGTGGCGCCGTCGGAAGAAGAGCGGGCGATCATCCTGCAAACCTTGATGGAGCTGGACCAGTTGCTGGAGGGCTTGGCGCCCCAGGTTAAACGCGCGTTCCTGCTGGCCCAGCTCGACGGCTTGACCTACGCGCAAATCGGCGCGGAACTGGGGATCTCCATCGCCACGGTCAAGCGTCACCTGCATAAAGCGGCGATGCGCTGCTACTTCGCCCTATGAGTGTCTCAACGCAAGTCGCCGAACAAGCGGTGCACTGGCTGATGGAAATGCAGCAGGGCCCGCTCAACCCGCGCAAACAGGCGGCCTGGCAACACTGGCTGGACGCCCACAGCGAACATCAGCGGGCCTGGGAGCAAATCCAGCGAGTGAACCAGCGGCTGCGCGGGATGCCATCGCCCCTGGCCCACGCCGCCTTGAATGCACCGAAATCCAACAGTCGCCGTCAGGCCCTGAAGTTGTTGCTGATACTCGGCGCCGGGTCGGCAGCGGCCTGGGGTTTGCGCCAGCAACATATCCTGCCGCCGTTGAGCGCCGACTACCGCAGCCCCATCGGCCAGCGGCGCACGTTCCAGCTGGCCGATGGCAGCCAGTTGCAGCTCAACACCGGCAGTGCAGTGGACGTGCATTTTGAGGGTCAACAACGCTTGATCCGCCTGCTCGAAGGCGAAATCCAGTTGACCGCCAAAACCGGCAAGGCCCCGCTGCGGATCGTCACCGCCCAGGGCTTGCTCAGCGCCCAGGCGGCACGGCTGAACGTACGGCAGTTCAATGATCACACGCAGTTGGCGGTGTTTGACGGGCACGTTGACGTGATGCCCAACACCTATAGCGGTTTGCCGCTGACCGTCGACAACGCCCATCAGGTCAATTTCACCCGCAAAGGCTGGGACACCGCCCGCCCCACCGACGCCGGCAGCGGTGCCTGGGCCGATGGCATGCTGGTGGCGGCCCACATGCGCCTGGCAGATTTCCTCGCCGAGCTGAGCCGTTATCGCCGTGGTCAGCTCAACTGTGACCCGCAAGTGGCCAACCTGCTGATTTCCGGCAGCTACCCGCTGGACGACAGCGAGCGAATCCTGGACCTGCTGCAAGTCAGCCTGCCGGTCAAGGTTCGGCGGTTTACCCGCTACTGGGTGACCGTCGAAGCCCGCGCCTGAATTATTTTCACAACCCGTGAGCCGTTTTCCGCACCTCGCGTGACAGAGAAGGAAAGCCACCTTGATCCTTTCTTCTCAGGACCGCACTTCATGCCCCAGCAACCGACTCGCTTGACGCCCCTCGCTCGCACCCTGCGCCATTTGTTGCTGGGGGCCAGCCTCAGTTTCAGCGCCGTGCCCTACGTGTTGGCGGCCGATGCCAAGCCCTACCGCATCGCCCCTACGTCACTTGAAGCGGCGCTGAACCAGTTTGGCCGTGAAGCCGGCGTGCTGATTTCATTTGGCTCCGACGTGACCGCCGGCGTGCAAAGCCACGGCCTGTCGGGCAACTACACCGCTGAAGAGGGCCTGAATGCCTTGCTCAAAGGCACCGGCCTGCAAGCCCGCGCCGAGGGCAACAATGCCTTCAGCCTGCAACCGGCGAATGCTCCGGCCACCCTCGAATTGGGCACCTCCAACGTGGTCGGCGACTGGCTGGGGGACGCGGCGCAAACCAACGTCTTCGAACACCCGGGCGCGCGGGACGTGATCCGTCGCGAAGAATTCGAACGCCAGGGCGCCACCCAGGCCCGCGATGTGCTCAACCGCATTCCCGGGGTCAACGCTCCGGAAAACAACGGCACCGGCAGCCACGACATGGCGCTGAACTTCGGTATTCGCGGGCTCAACCCACGCCTGGCCTCACGTTCCACAGTATTGATGGACGGCATACCGGTGCCGTTTGCACCGTATGGCCAGCCGCAGTTGTCGTTCGCGCCCATCAGCATGGGCAACATGGACGCGGTGGACGTGGTGCGCGGCGGCGGCGCGGTGCGCTATGGCCCGCAGAACGTCGGCGGCATCGTCAACTTCGTCACCCGCGCGATTCCCGAGGCCCCAACGGTGAAAGGCGGCCTGCAGACCGAAACCAGCCCGTCTTCCAGCCACGATGGCTTCAAGACCACCGGCAACCTGCTGGCGGGCGGCACCGCAGACAACGGTTTGGGCGGCGCGATCCTGTATTCCGGCACCCGTGGCGGTGACTGGCGCGAGAACAGCGACACCCGCATCGACGACCTGATCCTCAAGGGCAAGTACCAGTTGGACGACGCCAACAGCTTCAACGCCATGGCGCAGTACTACGAAGGCAAGGCCGATATGCCCGGCGGCTTGAGCACCGCGGCCTACAAGGCCGACCCGTACCAGTCCACCCGCCCCTATGACCAGTTCTGGGGGCGCCGCACCATGTTCAACGCCGGTTACCGCTACCAGGAAGATCGCCGGGAATTCACCGTCAACAGCTTCTTCACCACCACCCTGCGTAGCGGCTACCTCGACCAGGGCAACTTCCTCTCCCTGTCGCCTCGCGAGTACTGGGTGCGCGGCCTGGAGACCCGTTTCGCCCAAGGCTTCGACCTCGGCCCGACCAGCCACGAAGTGGGCGTGGGCTATCGCTACATCAACGAAGCCGGCCACGAAATGCGCTACCGCACGCCAATTACCGCCAACCAGCAACTGCCCACCACCGACAGCCGCAACGACCGCGACACCCGGGGCAGCACCGAAGCCAATGCGTTCTTCGTCGACGACCGGATTGATATCGGCAAATGGACCATCACCCCGGGCATCCGCTACGAGATGATCGAGTCCCAGCAGACCAACAACCTCAGCAACGTCAAATACAAGGGTGACTACAACACCGCCCTGCCGGCGTTGAACGTGCTCTATCACCTGACCGACGACTGGAACCTCTACGCCAACACCGAAGGTTCGTTCGGCAGCGTGCAGTACAGCCAGATGCCCAACCGCGTGACCAGCGGCGAAGTGAAACCGGAAAAAGCCCGCACCTGGGAACTCGGTACCCGTTACGACAATGGCACCCTGCGGGCCGAGATCGGTGCGTTCCTGATCAACTTCGACAACCAGTACGACAGCAACCAGACCAACGACACGGTGATCGCCCGTGGCGAAACCCGTCACCAGGGCATCGAGTCCAGCATCAACTATGCCCTCGACGGCTTGAGCCCGGCGCTCGCCGGTTTTGATGTGTACGCCACGTACGCCTACGTCGACGCCACCATTCGTGAAGACGGCCCGAACAAAGGCAACCGCGTGCCCTTCTCCTCCAAGCACAAGGGCACCCTGGGCGTGGGTTACACCGAAGGTCGCTGGAAGTTGAATGTGGACAGCAGCTACCAGAGCAGCCAGTTCGCCGACAACGCCAACACTGAAGCGGAAAGCGCCGACGGCAGCACCGGACGCATCCCCGGCTACATGTTGTTCAGCAGCCGCGCGGCGTATGACTTTGGCCCGCAACTGTCGGATTTGAACGTGGCCGTCGGTGTGAAAAACATCTTCAACAAGCAGTACTACACCCGCTCGTTTGACGATAACAACAAGGGCAAATACGTCGGCGAGCCGCGCACGCTGTACGTGCAGACGTCCATCGCGTTCTGATCAGCTACCCGCCAGGCACGAAGGTGTGCCGACCACCAACGCGTCGATGGCACACCGGGTTTTGGCCGGCATGTGCGTCGCCGTGGGCCAGATGACATGGATCGGCATCGGTTGCTCGCGGTGGTCCGGCAGTACCGCCTGCAGTTGCCCGCGCAGTACGTAGTGGGCGATCAGCCAACTGGGCAACCAGGCCAGGCCGACCCCGGCGATGGCGGCATCGGCCACGGCCTGGAGGTCATCCAGGATCAACGGCGAGGCCACCCGTTCCCGTTGCGGGGCATTGCTGCGGTAGGCAATGCCTCGATGCCCGGCCAGGTCCGCGATGGATTCGATTCGACGGGTGCGCTGCAGGTACGCGGGTGACGCCGCCAGGGCAATCGCCTGCTCGCCAAGGCGCCTTGCGCTCAAGCGGTCGGTGTCGGGCAATGCGCCGATGCGCACCGCCAGGTCGAAGCCTTCCTGGGCCAGGTCTATCAGCCGGTCGGAGAAAGAAATCTCGATCTCCAGTTGCGGAAAATGGTCCATCAGGCTCCAGAGCGCTGGCGCCGCATAGTGGTGACCGAACGCCAAAGGCAAGCTGGCCCTTAACCGTCCACGTGGCTGCTGGCGGCCACTTTCCAGCACGGATTCGGCGGCTTCCAACTCCGCCAGCGCACGCAGGCAATGCTCGTAATAAGCCTGCCCGTCCTCGGTCAGACGCTGGCGCCGGGTAGAGCGTTGCAACAGGGACGTCCCCAGCCTCGCTTCCAGGCGCGCCAAGCCCTTGCCCACCGCTGAGCGCGTGAGGTTCAGCCGTTCGGCGGCCTCGGTCAGATTGCCGCTCTCGACGATTTGTAAAAACAGTTCAACACCATCAAAACGCGGAGTGGCCATGATCGATTGTCGCCTTTAGATCCCTTATCCATGGAATAAGTATCGCTAATAAAGAACTGCATTCCCGTGAAAATGACAGCTTCCCCCATCGAAAGGAAGAGGCCATGTCATCCGACGCCGTTGTATCCGCCATCAACCCGCCGCGAACCGCCAGAGACGGCCTGGCGCTCACCGCCGTGTGCCTGGTGGCGCTGATGTTCGGCCTGGAGATTTCCAGCGTGCCGGTCATCCTGCCCACCCTCGAACAGCAATTGGGCACCGGCTTCCAGGACGCCCAATGGATCATGAATGCCTACACCCTGGCCTGCACCAGCGTGCTGATGGCGGCGGGCACACTGGCCGATCGCTTTGGCCGGCGGCGCATGCTGGTGCTGTGCCTGTGGGTATTCGGGCTGGCATCGCTGGCCTGTGGGCTGGCCAACGATGCGTCTACGCTGATCGCGGCGCGTTTTGTCCAAGGCGTGGGTGGCGGGGCGATGATGATCTGCCAGTTCGCGATTCTGTCGCACCAGTTCCGCGAACCGGCGGCCCGGGCGCGAGCCTTTGCCATCTGGGGTGTGATTGCCGGTGTGGGCCTGGGCTTCGGGCCGATGGTGGGGGCGTTGATCCTGGCAGTCGCGGATTGGCGCTGGGTGTTCCTGGTGCATGCGCCGCTGACCGTGTTCACCCTGGTATTGCTGCGCATCAGCGTGCAGGAATCCCGCGACCCGGCCGCTCATCGCCTCGACATCGCCGGCATGGCCACCCTCACTTTGGCGGTGTTCGCCCTGGTTTACTTCATCACCCAGGGCACCGAGAGCGGCTTTGCCACCCCAGCCATGCTCGGCTGGGCCGGATTATCGGTAGCCAGCCTGCTGTTGTTCGTGGTTGTGGAGCGGCGCAGCCCGCATCCGATGTTCGATTTCTCGGTGTTCCGCATCCCGCGCTTCAACGGCGCGTTGATGGGTTCGATCGGCATGAACTTCAGCTTCTGGCCCTTCATGATCTACCTGCCGCTGTATTTCCAGGCCGGCCTGGGCTACAACACCATGCTCACCGGGCTCGCCCTGCTCGCCTATACCCTGCCCACGCTGGTGGTACCGCCCCTGGCCGAACGCCTGGCGCTGCGCTACGGCGCCGAACGCATCATTCCGTTGGGCCTGGGCCTGATGGGCGTGGGCTTTGTCGCCATGGCCGCGATCAACCATAGCGACCAGCCCAGTGTGGTGTTGATCCTGATCGCCTGTGGGATTGCCGGCAGCGGCTTGGCGTTTACCAACTCGCCCACCACCAACACCACCACCGGCTCAGTCTCATCCGACCGCGCGGGGATGGCGTCGGGCATCGATTTCAGCGCACGGCTGATTACCCTGGCGCTCAATATCGCGTTGATGGGCTTGGTGTTGATACTCGGGATCGCTCACCACCTGGCTGGCGCATTGCCCGACACGGCGCAGTTGGCCACCCTCAGCCAGGACATCGCCGCCGGCAAGCTGGAGGTGTTGCCGCAGGGCTCGTTGATTGCCCAGGCCGCGCTACGCAACGGTGCAGGTTGGGCCATGTTGTATGCAGGCTTGGGCGCTTGCTCACTGGCAGTCTTAAGCGCCTGTTTTTTCCGGCGCAGCCCGCGCTAACGCTTTAAATGAAAAACGGGCCTGCATCTGCAGGCCCGTTTTTAGTGGGGTTGAAAAAAGTATCAGCTATCAGCCGTTAAGCGCAGCCTGTTCGTTTTCCAGAAATTCCTCTTCAAGCTCGGCCTCGTCGGCCTTGGTATTAGGCAGGCTTTGACCCGCGGCGCGTGGTTTGCCGCGCAGTTTGCCGTACAGATGCTCCAGGGCATGCTCCAGCTTGGTAGCTGCGCCATCGATCGCTTGTTCCAGCGTATCGGCTTTATGGAGGACCGAAATCGGTTGATGGCCCTTTGGCCGTGCTTCCAGTCGGCAACTCAGGTCGTGTGGACCGGGCTTGTCACCGTTCTCGTCCCGCAGGTAAACCTCGACGCGGGTCAGATCCTCTTCATAACGTTCGAGCGTGCTCTCAATGGTGGTACGTACCCACTCCTCCAGTCGGATGCTGCTTTCAATATGGTTATCGCTATTGACTTGGATTTGCATAGTTTTCCCTTATTTCAGCTAGCTCGCCGAAGGCCATTCCTGCTTCACCGGATGGGTGAAAACCATGACCTCCTGATTACACAATTGAGCAGACAGAGGAACATTTCAACCCCTTTGCAAAGATAAATCCCACATTACAAATTAACCCTGACTACAACCAAAAACGCTGTTAGGGTGGGGAGTTGGTTACATCTTCTTACCGCCAACTTCCTTACAATTGCCCCTCTCCCAAGGGGTGCAATCCGCGAAAAATCCCCGCTTCCTCTACCAGCCAGTCATGCACCGCCCGCACACCCGGATGGCTCAGCGCGCCTGGGGCATACAGCAGCACGTAACGTTTGTGATTGGGTACGGCGAGGCCAAACGGCACGATCAACGTGCCACGTTCCAATTCGTCATTGAGCAAGGTTCGCCGGGCAATCGCCACGCCCATGCCGGCAATGGCCGCCTCGATGGTCAGGTGGTTGCGGTTAAAGGTATGCCCGCGCCGTACGTCGGCAGCGTCGTAGCCGATGGCGTTCAGGTAGAACTCCCACTCCGCGTACTCATAACTCCCACGCCAGGCGGTAATGTCGTGCAGCAGCGGGAAATGCACCAGGTCGGCGGGGCCATGCAGCGGCGGCCGACCGCGCAGCAGGCTCGGTGCGCACACCGGGAAGATCTGCTCATCCAGCAGGGCTGTGGATAACAATCCGGGGTAGCTGCCGTCGTTAAGGTCGATGGCCAGGTCGAAGTCGCCCTCGTGCAAGGCGATGCTGCTGTCTTCGGCGACCATGCGCAATTGGATGTCCGGGAAGCGCTGCTGCAAACGCGGCAAACGCGGCGTCAGCCATTTACCGAGAAACGACGGGATCGAACGCAAGCGCAAGGTGCCGCTGATCATCCCGGCGTCCAGGCGCTGCAACTCGGCATCAATGCTGCCATAGGCCTCACCCACGGTAATCGCCAGCCGCTGGCCTTCTGCACTCAGCTCAACCCCGCGTGCCCGTCGATGGAACAGCCGGAAGCCCAAACGCTCCTCCAACTGGCGAATTTGCTGGCTGACCGCGCCCGGGGTGATGTGCAGTTCTTCGGCGCAACGGGTGAACGACAAATGCCGTGCCGCGCAGGAAAAAACGTGCAACCAGACGTAAGTCTGGCCATGAAGCGGGCGAGCCATAGGGTTTAGTCCTGCTAAAGGGTGTCTTAGGATAATTCGTTGGTCACTGCCGATCCAGAGGCTCAGTATCGCGCTAATTCCGCTTGTCCTACAAAAGATGGCAGCGATTCGTACTCCATTGCTTGTAAGGGTTTAGCATGGCTATCAGTGTTTTCGATCTATTCAAGGTAGGCATTGGTCCTTCCAGCTCCCATACCGTGGGCCCGATGCGGGCGGCGGCGACCTTCGTTCAGGCGCTGATCGACCAGCAATTGCTCGACGACATCCGTCGGGTAGAAGTGCGTTTATACGGTTCGCTGTCCGCCACCGGCGTCGGCCACGCCACCGACCGCGCCTGCGTGATGGGCCTGATGGGCGAATGGCCAGACAGCATCGACCCCACCAGCATTGGTCCTCGCATCCAGCAATTGCGCGAGTCCGGCCAATTGCTGCTCGCCGGCCGCACGTCGATTGCCTTCAACTGGCAACACGATCTCCTGCTGCTGGACGAAAGCCTGCCCTACCACCCCAACGCCATGTCCCTGCACGCCTACGGCGAAAACGGCCTGTTGAGCGAGCAGACGTACTACTCGGTGGGTGGCGGTTTCATCATCGAAGCGGCGGAAGCCGAATCCGGCATCGCGCCGACCAGCGAAGTGCAATTGCCTTACGACTTCTCCAGCGCCGTCGAACTGCTGGCCTTGTGCAACAAGCACGGCCTGCGGGTTTCCGAACTGATGATGGCCAACGAACGGGCCTGGCGCAGTGACGCCGAGATCCGCAGTGGCCTGCTGCATATCTGGTCTGTGATGCGCGAATGCGTCGAACAGGGCCTGCGCCACGAGGGCATCTTGCCCGGTGGCCTGGATGTGCCACGGCGCGCGGCGAAATTGCACCGCAGCCTGCTGGAAATCGGCAAACCCAACGTCATCACGTCGACCTTGTCGGCGATGGAATGGGTCAACCTGTTCGCCCTCGCCGTCAACGAAGAAAACGCTGCCGGTGGTCGCATGGTCACCGCGCCGACCAATGGCGCGGCGGGAATCATCCCGGCGGTGCTGCACTACTACATGAAGTTCAACCCGGACGCGTCCGACGATGACGTGGTGAACTTCTTCCTCGCCGCGGCCGCCGTCGGCATCCTCTGCAAGAAAAACGCCTCGATCTCCGGCGCCGAAGTCGGCTGCCAGGGCGAAGTCGGCTCGGCCTGCGCCATGGCCGCCGCAGGTTTGGCCGACATACTCGGTGCATCTCCGGAACAACTGGAAAACGCCGCCGAAATCGGCCTGGAACACAACCTCGGCCTGACCTGCGACCCGGTTGGCGGGCTGGTCCAGGTGCCCTGCATCGAGCGCAATGCGATCGCCGCGGTCAAGGCGATCAACGCCACGCAAATGGCCCTGCGCGGCGATGGCAAGCACTTCATCTCCCTCGACCGGGTGATCCGCACCATGCGCGACACCGGCGCCGACATGCACGACAAATACAAAGAAACTTCACGGGGCGGCCTGGCCGTTAGCTGGGTGGAGTGCTGAGGAGCATTCCCTGATCGCCCCAACGTGAGCCCGCGCAAAAATAATAACGAGGCAATAACGATGACCGATGTACGTACACCTGCTGCCGAAAATCCCGCTGTAGACGTGACGCCGACCACCGTTACACAAGGCTGGAACAAACACGACACTACCTGGATGCTCGGCCTCTACGGCACCGCCATCGGTGCCGGCACCCTGTTCCTGCCGATCAACGCTGGCGTGGGCGGCTTCTGGCCGTTGATCGTGCTGGCGCTGCTGGCCTTCCCAATGACCTTCTTCGCCCACCGTGGGCTGACGCGCTTTGTGTTGTCGGGCAAATCCGGCGACATCACCGACGTGGTGGAAGAACACTTCGGCATCGGCGCCGGCAAGCTGATCACCTTGCTGTACTTCTTCGCAATCTTCCCGATTTTGCTGGTGTACAGCGTGGCGCTGACCAACACCCTGACCAGCTTCATGGAACACCAACTGCACATGGCGCCGCCGCCCCGGGCGATCCTGTCGCTGGTGCTGATCCTCGGCCTGATGGCCATTGTGCGTTGCGGCCAGGGCGTGATCGTCAAGGCCATGAGCGTGTTGGTGTACCCGTTCGTCGCCGCCCTGCTGCTGTTGGCGGTGAGCCTGATCCCCAACTGGAACGGCGCGTTCTTCGCCTCCGCCAGCGAAGGCATGCCGCTGCCGGCTTTCTTCAAGACCTTGTGGCTGGCCATCCCGGTGATGGTGTTTTCCTTCAACCACTCGCCGATCATCTCCGCCTTCGCCGTCGACCAGAAACGCGTGTACGGCCCGCAAGCCGAGCGCAAAAGCAGCGGCATCCTGGCCATGGCCCACAGCATGATGGTGCTGACGGTGATGTTCTTCTGCTTCAGTTGCGTGCTGGCCCTGTCGCCGGCTGACCTCGCTGCCGCGAAGGCGCAGAACATCTCGATCCTGTCGTACCTTGCCAACCACTTCCAGACCCCGGTGATCGCCTACGCCGCGCCGTTGATCGCGCTGGTGGCAATCACCAAATCCTTCCTGGGCCACTACATCGGCGCGAGCGAAGGCTTCCAGGGCCTGATCGTCAAATCCCTGCGCGGACGTAACCGTTCGATGTCCGCCAAGTGGCTGGAGCGCTGCACCGCGCTGTTCATGGTGCTCACCTGCTGGGCCGTGGCCACCTTCAACCCGAGCATCCTCGGCATGATCGAAACCATGGGCGGGCCGATCATAGCCTGCCTGTTGTTCCTGATGCCGATGTACGCCATCCGCCGGGTGCCATCTTTGCGCCAGTACTCGGGCCAGGCGTCCAACGTGTTTGTGGTGTTGGTCGGCTTGATTGCGCTGTCTGCGATCGTTTTTTCCGTGATGCCCTGAAACGGATCACCGCGCGCAAAAACACCGCCAACC
>NZ_JAXCIS010000156.1:0-1740 GCF_034044025.1 Pseudomonas sp. SED1 | reverse complement strand
GCGTTGTGTCAGAACAATTTGGTAAATAGCCAGTACAGGCTACCCGACAACAGAATCGCCGCCGGTAACGTCAGCACCCAGGCCATCAGCAAATTGCGGATGGTCTTCATCTGCAACCCACCCCCGTTCGCCACCATGGTCCCGGCCACGCCCGATGACAGCACATGGGTGGTGGACACCGGCAAGCCATACATGTCCGCCGCGCCGATGGTCAGCATCGTCACCATCTCCGCGGAGGCGCCCTGGGCGTAGGTCAGGTGGGTCTTGCCGATCTTCTCGCCCACCGTCACCACGATGCGCTTCCAGCCGACCATGGTCCCGAGCCCCAGGGCGATGGCCACGGCGATCTTGACCCACAGTGGGATAAACCGAGTGGCGTTGTCGATCTGTTGCTTGAACAGTTGCAGCTTGTTCTGGGTGTCGGCGTCGAAGTTGCCGACCTTGCCCTTGTCCATCAGGCGGATGGTTTCGCTGGTCAGGTACATGTCGTTACGCACGTTGCCCACGGCCTCGGCCGGTACAGCAGCGAGGGAGCCGTAGCTCTTCACTTCTTCGCCAATATGCCCGGTGATTGAGGCGAGGGCGGGCACCAGTTCCGGCGTGGCTTCCTTGGTGCGGACGTAGGTCGACAAGGTGGCGCGCGAGTCGGCAGGGGCCAGTTGCGGCGCCGCTTTTACCAAGGCCGCCTGGGTCACTTCGGCCACGGCGGCAAACTGCAACGACTCACCGGCCGGCATGGTGCGGTTCAGCGCGTAGGCCATCGGCAGGGTGCCCACCAGGATCAACATGATCAGGCCCATGCCCTTCTGGCCATCGTTGGAGCCGTGGGCGAACGACACGCCGGTGCAGGTGACGATCAGCATGCCGCGAATCCACCATGGCGGCGGGGTGTCACCTTTGGGTGCCTTGTACAGCGAACGGTTTTTCACGAAGGCCCGCAGCGCCAGCAACAGCAGGGCGGCGAAGGCGAAGCCGATCAGCGGCGACAGCAGCAGCGCATAACCGATCTTGATCGCCTGGCCCCAATCCACGCCGCTGGTGCCGTCACGGCCATGCATCAGTGCGTTGGCCACGCCTACACCGATGATCGAGCCGATCAAGGTGTGGGACGACGAAGCCGGCAAACCCAGCCACCAGGTGCCGAGGTTCCACAGGATCGCGGCGATCAACAGCGCGAAGATCATCGCAAAACCGGCCGAGGAGCCCACCTGCAAAATCAACTCAACCGGCAGCAGGGCGATGATGCCGAACGCCACCGCGCCGCTGGACAGCAGCACACCGAGGAAGTTGAAAAAGCCCGACCACACCACCGCGAAATGCGGCGGCAACGAGTTGGTGTAGATCACCGTGGCCACCGCGTTGGCGGTGTCGTGGAAACCGTTGACGAACTCGAAGCCCAGGGCGATCAACAACGCCACACCCAGCAGCAGGAACGGCGTCCAGGTGGTGACCACCGTGCCCAGTTCGCGCATGTCGTGCATCAGGCTGTAGGCGGTGAACAGCAGGCCCATGGCGAGTACGGCGAAGAAAATGATCACTGTCACCAGGCCTGGCTTCTTGTCCAGGCGCGGTTTGGGATCGGCGGTGGAAGCGTGTGCGGAGGCAGTCAGGGAAGGGGTGGCCATGCCGGAGCATCCAGTGTGGGGAGGATGTCGGTCATGATCGTTGCAGAATGTTACAGAGATGCTGCGATAAATCAGTGTTTAGGGAATTGAAGTTGCCGCTGGTCTATAAAACACC
>NZ_JAXCIS010000155.1:0-19572 GCF_034044025.1 Pseudomonas sp. SED1 | reverse complement strand
CTTGCCTCTGCTTCTAACACTCAAGCCGGCCGGTAGGCCGCTGTGCTCTTGCTTTTGATTTTGATCTGACTGCCCCATTCAGCCTTTGCCGCTTTTTTTTGCAAAGTGACTCGCTGTAAGAGCGAAACCATAGGTGGCCGTTACCTAAATAACGGATATGTACCCAGCCCAGCCAGCCCTAACCCCAAATGGCAACTGAACCGTCAAGGCTTCCAAACCTGCACATCCTGCGCATCCACCGCCTTGGGCAACAACCCCGCCTTGAAGAACGCATCGGCAATCTTCTGCTGTTCACCCAGTTGATCCAGCGCCACCGGTTGCACCTCATAACTACGATGAGCATTGGCAGCCTCGACAGTTTCCACATCCAGATTGCCCCACAACGGACCCAATACTTTCGCGGCATCACCCGGGTGGCTTTTCACCCACTCGCCAGCCTGGTGCAATTGTTCGTAAACCACTTTCAACACCTCGGGATGCGCCTTGGCGTAAGGCGTACCCGTCAGGTAATAACGCTTGTAGCTGGCAAGCCCGGTACCATCCGCAAGGGTCCGGGTGGGCAGTTGGCGCTGCACGCTGGTGAGGAAGGGTTCCCAGGTGACCCATGCATCAACCTTGTTGTTTTCAAAAGCCGCGCGACCATCGGCAGGCGTCAGGTACGCCGGCTCGATATCGGAAAAGGCCAGGCCCGCCTTGTTCAGGGCGGCGATGAGCAGGTAGTGAGTGCCGGCAGCCTTGGTCACGGCGATTTTCTTGCCTTTCAAATCCGCCAGTTGCTGGATCGGCGAATCCTTACGCACCACAATCGCCTGGGCTTGGGGCGAGGGCGCTTCCTGGGCGAAGTAGGTGAGCTTGGCCTGAGCGGCCTGGGCGAAGATCGGCACGGTATCGGCTACGTCGGCGCTGATGTCGACGTTGCCGACGTTGAGCGCTTCCAGCAGTGGCAGGCCACTGGGGAACTCGTGCCAGGTGACGTCGATGCCATCGGCTTTGAGAGCTTTTTCCAGGGTGCCCTGGGTTTTCAGCAAGGTGATCAGGGTCGAGGATTTCTGGTAACCGATGCGCACGGTTTCCTGGGCCTGAGCGCTCAGGGCGGTGCAGAGGCCCAGCGTGGCCAGGCCAGTGATGAAAAGACGATGGAGCGAAAACAGGGGCATGGCGTGCTCGACTCTTAATGGATTAAGGTCAGCTTATTGTTCTAAAAATTATTCGATAAATAATTTTTCGGTCTTAGCTTAGGGCTTAATCGGGTGTGCTGTTCGCGGCCTTTCAGCGTCAGGATGAAGGAGGGCGGTATGCAGTTGTATGTTGTTCGTCACGGCGAAACTCAAGCCAATGCCGAGGGGCGTTACCAGGGCTCGCTGGACATTGATCTCAACGAACGTGGCGTGCTCCAGGCGCAGGAGTTGCGGGAAAAATTGCCGGCGCAGATCGACGCTGTCATCGTCTCGCCGCTGTGCAGGGCCCAGCAAACGGCGGCCATTGTGTTTGCGGATGATGGGCTGCAACTGCATACGCTGGATGCGTTTCGCGAGCGCGGCGTGGGGGTATTTGAGGGACTGACCCAGGCGGAGGCGGCGCAGCATTATCCCGACCTTTGGGCGCAGAATATTACCCGGCAATGGGAGCGGGCGCCCACGGACGGTGAGTCAATCTCGCAGTTCGTCGAGCGTATCCGGGGCGGATTGAATCAGTTGCTGGTGAACCATGGGCAACAGGTGGTGGTGCTGGTTGCCCATGGGGTTGTCGCCAAGGCGATTCGCGCATTGGTTCGCGATGATTTCTCAGACTTCTTCGAATGGCAGTTGCGCAATGGCGAAGTGCTGAGTCTCAACATCGACACAGAGCCCAATGTGGTGAGGGAGCTTGCGCCCGTTGGGGTGCGAAGCGCCCCCAGGTAGGCCGCGGCGGTCCTTCAGGATGAGTCGGTCAATGCTTTTGGGTTTGCTGCGCAACCCAGCGGGAGCAAGCTCCCTCGCCACAGGGTTTGTGTGAATCATGTCTACAGGGGAACGCTCAACGCCTGTGCAAAAGCCTGGGGCGTAGGGCTTTCCGGCCAGGTCGGAACGCCCTCCGCCAGCGTCACCCACGGCTGCTTGTGCCGCAGCCAAATATGCGCCACCGGCTGCACGGACGGGCTCTCATCCAGTGTCCCGACCCGCAGCACAACCAACCCCGGCGCGGCCGTCGTGGTGTTGCAGATCCGCGTATGGCACACCCCGCACAACCGATGCTCCGAACGTTGCCCGTCAACGTCATAGGCATATTCCGTCAGCGAACCTTCAACCCGCAGCGCATCCGCCGGCAACAGCGCATGCAGGGCAAACGCGCTACCGCTCCAGGTCTGGCAGTGGCGGCAATGGCAGGCATACACCGCCAGCGGCGCTTCGGTATGGAGGGTGTAGGTCACGCTGGCGCAGCGACATTGGCCGGTGAGTGTCATCAAAAACGATCCTGTGCAAAGTGAGGGCGAAAGCCCCATCGGTTATGCTCGCCAGCATGCCGCAGCCCCCGAACAAAGAACATCCGCCAAAACTGCCCAGCGGCTCACAGGAAATGTATGAACGCCCCGCAACTCCAATGGGAAACCCAGCGCGCCTTCCTCGCCGTGTTGCGCACCGGCAGCCTGTCGGGCGCAGCCCGTTTGCTGGGGATCGCCCAGGCCACCGCGCGGCGACGGATCGAGGCCCTGGAGCAGAGCGTCGGGGTCAGCCTGTTTATCCGCTCACCCGCCGGGCTATTGCCCACCGACACGGCCAAGGACCTGATCAGCCATGTTGAAGCGATGGCTGTTGCCGCCAACGCCTTTAACCGCGCAGCCTCGGCCGACACGGCGCTCGCCGGCGGCACGGTGCGGCTCACCAGTGGCAAGCTGCTGGGCGTTGAAGTGCTGCCGCCCATGTTGCGCAGCCTGCGCCGTGATCATCCGCAATTGGCCATCGAGCTGAGCGTATCCAATCGACTGCAGGCGCTTGCCCGGCAAGAGGCCGACGTCGCCGTACGCATCCGTCGCCCGGTCGAATCCACCGTGGTCGCGCGCAAGGTCGGCGACCTGCAAGTCGGGTTGTACGCTGCGCCAGAATTGCTCGCAGAGCAGGGCACGCCCGACACCGTTGCGCAATTGCACGGCTACTCGCTGATCGGGCCAGACCGCAACTTGCTGGAGATCGAATTCCTGGGTGAGCGCGGTTTCGACTGTTCGGCGCCCAGTACGGTGATTCGCACCGACGATCACCTCGCGCAGTTGGCCGCGTTGCGTGCGGGGCTGGGGATCGGCGTGTGTTCAGCCCAGGTGGCACAACGTCACGGACTGGTGCGGGTGTTGCCCGCGCAGGTGGATTTCAAGGTTGACGTGTGGATCGCCATGCACCAGGACATGCGCAAGGTCCCGCGCATCGCCGTGGTGTTCGATGGGTTGGGCGCGGCCCTGACGGATTTCCTTCACCCGCGATAACGCAACGCGTCCACCAACAGCGCAAACGCCGGCGAGGCCTGGCGGCGGCTGGGGTAGTACAGGTGAAAGCCGGAAAACGGCGCACACCATTCATCCAGCACCTGCACCAGTCGCCCGTCCGCCAGATAAGGCGCCACCAAGTCGGCAGGCACGTAACTCAAGCCCAAGCCATCGACCGCTGCCTTGAGCAATGGGTACACGCCATTGAACGTCACCTGGCCAGACACCCGCACATTCAGGCTTTCGTCGCCTTTCTTGAATTCCCACACATACAGGCCGCCATTGGTGGGCAAGCGCAAGTTGTTGCAGGCGTGATCGGTCAGGTCCCGAGGCGTGCGGGGGATCGCGCGCTGGGCGAAATAGGCCGGTGAGCCCACCACCAGCATGCGCATGTCGGGGCTGATGCGCGTGGCAATCATGCCTTGGGCCACGTCTTCCCCAAGGCGCACGCCGGCGTCGAAACCCTGGGCGGCGATGTCGACAAAACTGTAGTCGCAACACACCTCCACCGAGATATCCGGGTACTGCGCCAGGAACGGTTTCAACACCGGCCACAGGATGAATTCCAGCGCGTGGTCCATGGCGTTGATGCGAATGGTGCCGGACGGCCGGTCGCGCAAATTACTCAGGCCTTCAAGGCCCACCTGGATTTCATCGAAATGCGGCCCGACCGTATCGATCAAGTGCTGCCCGGCCTCGGTGGGCGACACGCTGCGGGTGGTGCGGGTCAGCAGGCGCAACCCCAGTCGCGCCTCCAGGGCGCGGATGGTATGGCTCAGCGCCGATTGGGAAACCCCGAGCTTGGCCGCCGCCTTGGTAAAGCTGCGCTCCCGGGCTACCGCGAGAAAGGCGAGCAGGTCGTTGGCGTTTTCCCTGAGCATTGATGAGTCACCCTCATAAGTATTTTCAGATTCTAGCGGCTAATTATCACAATTCGTAACTGTTAGATTGGATTCAGTTCCCTTACCCGGAGAATGACCATGCGCAAACGCACACTCGGTAACTGCCAACTCGAAGTCTCGGCCCTGGGGCTCGGTTGCATGGGCATGAGCTTTGGCTACGGCCCTGCGGCCGATAAGAAGCAGATGATTGCCTTGCTGCGCAACGCGGTCGAGCAAGGCGTGACCTTCTTCGATACCGCTGAAGTCTATGGCCCGTTCATCAACGAAGAACTGCTGGGCGAAGCCCTGTCGCCGCTGCGTGAGCAGGTTGTGATCGCCACCAAGTTCGGCTTCGCCCTGGACCCGTCCGGCAACGGTAAATGGTCTGGTCTCGACAGCCGCCCCGAACATATCCGCCAGGTAGCTGAAGCCTCTCTGAAGCGCCTGAAGACCGATGTTATCGACCTGTTTTATCAGCATCGGGTTGATCCGAATGTACCGATCGAAGAGGTGGCCGGTGCCGTGAAGGATTTGATTCAGGAGGGCAAGGTCAAGCATTTCGGTTTGTCTGAAGCCGGTGCCTCGACCATCCGCCGCGCCCATGCCGTTCAACCGGTGGCCGCACTGCAAAGTGAGTACTCCCTGTGGTGGCGCAAGCCTGAGGCCGAAGTGCTGCCACTGCTTGAGGAACTGAGCATTGGCCTGGTGCCCTACAGTCCGTTGGGCAAAGGTTTTCTGACCGGCAAGTTCGACAGCCAGAGCACCTTTGACAGCTCGGACTTTCGCAGCAATTTGCCGAGGTTCACGCCCGAAGCCTTGCAGGCCAACCAGGCCCTGGTGGAGTTGCTGCGTCAGGTTGCCCAGCGAAAAAATGCCACGCCCTCGCAGATAGCACTCGCCTGGCTGCTGGCCCAAAAGCCATGGATCGTACCGATTCCAGGCACCACCAAAACCTCACGCCTGACGGAAAACCTAGGGGCGGTCGAAGTGCAGCTCAGTGCGACAGAACTCACTGAGCTGGATGCTGCCGCCGCGAATATCGCCGTGCACGGCGACCGCTATCCCGAAGCCCTGGAAAGGATGACCGGCCTATGAAAACCAGCTTCGCCGCCACCGCGCTTTCATTGTCATTACTGGCACTCGATTCACAGGCACAGGAGACACCCATGCTGACCATCACGCCCAACGGTTCCCAGCCTTCAGCAAAAGGCCCGGCGGATTATTTCACCGGCACCGTACGCGTCGACTCACCTTTCAAGGGCACCGACGCGGCGCGCGTCACCGGGGCTTTCGTTACCTTTGAGCCGGGCGCACGCACCGCTTGGCACACTCACCCTTTGGGGCAGACATTGATCGTGACAGCAGGCCTGGGCCAGGTCCAGGAATGGGGCCAGCCGGTGCGGGCAATCCGCCCCGGCGACACGGTATGGATTGCGCCAGGGGTCAAGCATTGGCATGGCGCGACGGCGAACACCGCCATGACCCATATCGCGATTAGCGAAATGCTCGACGGCAAGGTGGTGGACTGGATGGAACAGGTCAGCGACTCACAGTACGCGGCGCAGTAATCCGCTTCACCGCCGCAACTGCGGCTCGCCTTCAATACAACTCACCAAAAACTCCATCACCACCTTCACCGAAGGCGAGCGGCGCATATCCGGATACACCGTCAGCCAGATATCGCGAACCGGGCCTTCGGTATTCGTTGCCAGGCGCACCAATGCCGCGTCGTGATCACCCACCAGCGTGGGCAATACCACCGCACCCACCTGGGCCCGGGCGGCCATTTGCAGGGTGATCAGGTCGCTGGCGGCGAAGGCAATCGTGCGGTTGCCGCGTACCTGATGCATCCACGCCTGTTGGGGCAGGTGGTCGCGGGTGGCGTCATAGGCAATGAACGTCCACTGTTCAGCGGGTAGTTGTTTGAGCTCGGGCGTGGCATAGAGCCCGAAGCGCACCGCGCCGACCTTTCTGCGTACCAGCGCTTCCTCATCGGGACGCACGGTGCGCAGGGCAATGTCGGCTTCGCCTTTGTCGAGGGCGGCGAGCGTTGTCGAGGACATCAACACGATATTCAGCTTGGGATACTGCGCCCTGAAGCGTGCGACATGGGGCGCGATGCAGTGGATGGCTATCGACGGCGGGCAACTGACACGCACGGTGCCGGCCACTTCGATCGAGGCCACGCGGGACAGGCGCATCACTTCGGTGGCCATGTCGCCCATGCCTGCCGCCAATTTCGCCAGTGCCCGGCCTTCCTCGGTGAGCGGCCGGCTGCGGGGCAGGCGGTCTACCAGTTTGACGCCGAGGGCTTTTTCCAGGGCATCGACGCGGCGGCCAACGGTGGCATGTTCCACCTGCAGCTCGCGGGCGGCAGCCGACAGTGACTGGGTGCGCGCCAGCACGGTGAAGAAATACAGATCCTGCCAGTCGAACATCGGGTTATTTCCGCACGGAGGGTGGGAGGTATTGGGGAATTCTCGTACAGAGTACTGCCTTTTACCATGGCGCATTCCCACCGCAAACGGAGTTGTCCCGCGATGAAAGCCCTCACCCTTGAGACCTACGGCGGCCCTGAGGTCGTTCAACTGCGCCTTGATGTGCCCAAACCCGAAGTGACCGCCGGCCATGTATTGGTCAAGGTGGCCTGCGCCGGGATCAATTTCATGGATGTGCACACCCGCCAAGGCAAGTACGCCAAGTCGGTGACCTACCCGGTACGGCTGCCGTGCACTTTGGGTATGGAAGGGGCGGGTGTGGTGGTGGCGGTGGGCGAGGGCGTGAGCCATTTCGCTCCGGGTGATCGGGTGGCTTGGTGCATTGCCTGGGGCGCGTTTGCTGAATACGCCAGCGTTCCCGCCGCGCGGGTGGCGCAAATTCCGAATGCGATCGGCTTCGATCAAGCGGCTGCGGCGATGTTCCAGGGCTGCACGGCTCACTACCTGATTGAAGATGTCGCGCGGTTGCAGGCGGGCAACCGCTGCTTGATCCACGCGGCTTCCGGCAGCATCGGCCAGTTGCTGGTGCAAATGGCCCACCGGCTCGGCGCCACGGTGTTCACCACCGGCAGCAGTGTCGAAAAGTGCGCGATTGCGCTGCAGCGTGGCGCCGATCAGGCCTGGCAATACGACGGGTTTGCCGAGCGGGTGTTGGAGGCAACGCAAGGGCAGGGCGTGGATGTGGTGTTCGATTCGGTGGGCAAGGCCACCTTGCGCGAGAGCTTCAGGGCGTGCCGCACGCGAGGGTTGATCGTCAATTACGGCAATGTCTCGGGTTCGATCACTGATCTGGACCCGATGGAGTTGGGGGAAGCCGGTTCATTGTTCCTGACGCGCCCGCGTCTGAACGACCACATGGCCGACGGCCCGACGGTGCAGAGGCGTGCCAATGCGGTGTTCGCGGCGATGCTTGAAGGTTCGCTGACAGTGGATATCGAAGGGCATTACGCGCTGGAAGACGTGCAGCAGGTGCACGCGCGGATTGAGGCACGGCAGCAGATTGGCAAGGCGGTGGTGTGGCTGGATCGTGAACTTCACTAACTGCGAGAGAGCTTGTGTGGCGAGGGAGCTTGCTCCCGCTGGGCTGCGAAGCGGCCCCAAAACCTGCCAATGGGGTCTTCCTGGAGAAACGCAGTGAGTTCATTGGGGCTGCTGCGCAGCCCAGCGGGAGCAAGCTCCCTCGCCACAATTGGTCGTGGCGCTTGTGAGGATCAGTTAATAGCAGGCGAAAAAAAGCCGGCTGATCAGGCCGGCTGGGGGTGAACCGCGAACGACAGGGGTTATGCGCGGTTTTCCATCAGGCGGTCTGCACCACCTTCAGCTACACGGTTTTCTTGAAGACGGTCTGCACCACCTTCGGCTACGCGGTTTTCTTGAAGACGGTCTGCACCACCTTCGGCTACGCGGTTTTCTTGAAGACGATCAGCACCACCTTCAGCAACGCGACGTTCCAGCAGGCGATCAGAGCCACCTTCAGCAACGCGACGTTCCAGCATACGGTCAGAACCACCCTCAGCCACGCGGCTGTCCATCAGGCGATCCGCGCCACCTTCAGCGAGGGCAGGTTGGGTAAAGGCGCTTACAGCAAGTACCGAGAAAGCGAGGCTAAGCAAGAGTTGGCGTTTCATGAGGGTGTGCTCCGGGATGTCATTGGTTGGTATGGATGTGATGTTACGCGGTGGATTTTTTTAGAGAACTTCATTGGGCTGATGGTGACTATCGACGCCAGCGATGGCCCGGTTTCCCGGGCCATCGCGCCGACTATCACGGCATTTCAGGCAATTCCTGAGGGCGCAGGTCGAACACCAGCACCTCGGCGTCCTCGCCATGGCTCAGGTGAATTTCCCGCTCATCGCGCACTCGGGCGCCGTCGCCTTCGTGCAAGCGTTGGCCGTTGACTTCAACGCTGCCCCGCGCCACATGGATGTAGGCGTAGCGCTCCGGGGCCAGTGGCAGGCTGGCGGTTTCAACGCCGTTGAACAGCCCGGCGTACACCCGCGCATCCTGGCGCACGCCGAGGGAGCCGTCGGTGCCTTCCGGCGAGATGATCAACTGCAATCGGCCGCGTTTTTGCGCCTCGGTGAAGTGCTCCTGCTGATAGCGCGGTTCGGCGCCCGCCACCTGCGGCACGATCCAGATTTGCAGGAAGTGCACGCCCTGGGTGTGGCTGTGGTTGAACTCGCTGTGGGCCACGCCGCTGCCGGCGCTCATCAGTTGCACATCGCCGGGGCGAATCACCGAACCAGTGCCCAGGGTGTCCTTGTGTTCCAGGGCACCTTCGAGCACATAGGAGAAAATCTCCATGTCGCGGTGCGGGTGTTGGCCGAAGCCCTTGCCGGCGGCAACCCGGTCATCGTTGATCACCAGCAGGTCGGAAAAACCCTGTTCCTTGGGGTTCCAGTAGTTGGCAAACGAGAAAGTGTGGAACGACTTCAACCAACCGTGATTGGCGGCGCCGCGTTCCGAGGCTTTGCGAAGGGTCAGCATGGGGTGTTCTCCTCAAGGGAAGCTTGGCTGCGAGATGCAGGGCTTCGGTGTGAGAAGAAGGTTACTGGTTAGCGAAAGGTTGATTAAGAAGTTGAAAAAGGAATGACTGTCTCGTGTGAGTTGACAGTGATCAGCGTGCCATAATGCTCCCGTTCATCTCTCTCAACGGACAATTCCTGACAATGAAAACCGTGGCCATGGCGCTGTTTCCCGACTTCCTTCTGCTCGACATGGCCGGACCACTGGAAGTGTTCTCCATTGCCAATCGTTACCTGGAGCCGTCAGCCCACTATCAGGTCCTGACCATCGGTACCGAGCCCGGGCCGCTGCGGGCCTCCAATGGCGTGGTGGTGCACCCTGATCTGCAGCTGGATCAGGCCCTTGAGGCTTATGACTTGCTGCTGGTCCCGGGCGGCCCCGGCGCCTACAACGAATGCCATCCCGCGCTGTTGCCTTGGCTCAGGACAGCTGCGCCCCGCGCCCGGCGATTCGGCTCGATCTGCACCGGCGCCTTTGTGCTGGGGTACGCGGGCTTGCTGGACGGCCAGCGCGTGACCACTCACTGGCATTACACCGAGCGGCTGATCAAGGCCTTTCCCAAGGCAATGGTCGAGACCGACCGGATCTACCTGCAAGACGGTCGGCTTATCACCTCTGGCGGTGTGACGGCGGGCATCGACCTGGCGCTGTCCATTGTGGCTCAGGACCACGGCAAGCAGGTGGCCGTCGATGTGGCCAAGGTGTTGTTGGTAGTGATGAAGCGCCAGGGCGGTCAAGCCCAGTTCAGCCCGATGACCGCAGCCGTGGCCCCTCAGGAAACCGCGATTACCCGGGTGCAGAACCATGTGCTGGATCGGCTGGACCAGGCCTTTACCATCGAGTCCATGGCGCAGTTGGCGGGCATGAGCGCTCGGCACTTTGCGCGGGTGTTCGCCAAGGAAGTGCAGATGACTCCGATGGCCTTCCTGCAAGGTGCCCGCATCGATCGTGCCCGGCACTTGCTGGAAAGTACCGACCTGCCACTCAAGACCGTAGCGTTTCACGCGGGGTTTGGCAGCGTGCGGCATATGCGGTTTCTGTTCAGTGAAAAACTCGGCTTGAACCCGACCCAATACCGCCAGCAATTCAGCTGATGTCCGTCTGGCGCACCTGAATGTCCGTGTGGATCCCTGCGCCAGCATTGTCCTGTCACCGGTAGCTGGCAAGATA
Source organism: Pseudomonas sp. SED1 (assembly GCF_034044025.1). Classification (NCBI taxonomy): domain Bacteria; kingdom Pseudomonadati; phylum Pseudomonadota; class Gammaproteobacteria; order Pseudomonadales; family Pseudomonadaceae; genus Pseudomonas; species Pseudomonas sp. SED1. Next base: position 9,043 of record NZ_JAXCIS010000155.1, on the reverse strand, counting down.
GCCGTCAGTCTCATGGAAAAGGATGCGCAGGCGCCCAAGGCCGGGTGTTCCAGCGCTTTGACGAGCATGAACAGCCTTCATACGATTGAACCGGAATGCGCAGTGCGCTTCGGCCCCTTCACCTTTTACCCCCAGCAGCGCCTGGTGTGCGAAGAGGGCCGGCCGCTGCCGTTGGGCGGGCGCGCCCTGGACATTCTTGGGGTGCTGGTGGAGCAGGCCGGGCAGTTTGTCGACAAGGCATCCTTGATCGCACGGGTGTGGCCGAGCAGTGTGGTGGAGGAGAACAACCTGCGGGTGCACATCGCGGCCTTGCGCCGTGCCCTGGCCGATGGCGAGGACGGGCGGCGCTATATCATCAACCTGCCGCAACGCGGTTATTGTTTTGTCGCGACGCCGCCGACGCAGTCAGCACCTGCGCAGCCTCTACCTCAACATAATCTGCCGGCGCGCCTGGTACCGGTGTTCGGCCTGGATCCGCTGGCCCATGCCCTTGCCCGGCGTCTGCCTGGGCAAACGCTGATGACGCTCACCGGGTGCGCCGGTATCGGCAAAACCACCCTGGCCCTCTACCTGGCCGCACAAGTGCTGCCGCGCTATCGCGACGGAGTGTGGCGGGTGGAGTTGGCCGGTATCAGTCGGTTATCGGACGTGGTCCGTCAATTGTCCAGGGTGCTCGGGATTGAGGTTAAACCGGGCGGCACGCTGCATGGCTTTTGCCGACAACTGGCGTCACGGCAATTGCTGCTGGTGCTTGATGGGTGTGAACAGGCATTGGCCGCTTGCCGCAACCTGGTATTCGCCCTAAGGGGCATGGCGCCCCAGGTAACGCTGCTGCTGAGTAGCCGCGAAGCCCTGAATATTCCCGGCGAATGGGCCCAGCGCGTACCCGCGTTGGCATTGCCGCCGTTGTCGGCATTGGCGGACGTCGAGCAGACGCTGGCTTCGCCTGCGGTGCAGCTATTTGTCAGCCGGGCCCAGGCCAGTCAGCAAGGCTTTGAGTTACGCAGGCAAGACCTGGCGCCTCTGCGGGATATCTGCCGGCGCCTCGACGGTATTCCGTTGGCTCTGGAGTTGGCGGCAGCCCAGGTCGATGCCCTTGGGGTCAAGAGCCTGCAAGCGCAGTTGGTAAACGGCTTGCAGGTGCTGACTCGCGGGCGGCGAACGGCTGTAGAACGCCATCAATCCATGAGCGCCGCGCTGGACTGGACCTATGATCGCTTGAGCCTGCCGGAGCGCTGGCTGTTCCTCCAACTGGGCCTGTTCAAGATGGCGGTGACCGTGCCGACGCTGGGCGCGCTGGTTGCCGGCACTGAGCTGGAACACGCCGACCTGTCTTATCTGCTGGCACGCTTGGTGGCGACTTCGCTGCTGACCGTCGAACCCGGTCCCGGTCTTCGGCGTTATCGTTTGCTCAATAGCGTGCGTGCCTACGCGTTGGCCCGCCTGGGTGACCCGGCCCAGGTGATGCTGTTGCAACAAGGCTACGAGCTCGAGCCGTTCTCAGGCCGGCAGCGGGTGGTGCAGTTCGTCGAGCAAGCGGCGCACGCTCACTAGGTCCGGCGTGGAAAATCCTTCAGTGAAGCGCCCATACACCGCTTGTAAAAGCTCGCGTGCGGCAGCCTGTCGGCCCTCGCGCTGCCATAGCCGGGCAAGGGACAGGGCGCAACGCAGTTCCCAGGCCAAGGCTCCTTGCTGACGAGCCAGCCCCAGCGCTTCCAGCAACAGCCTTTCAGCCGCTTGCGCCGCGAGCGGGTCAGACCGGTGCAGCAGGGATTCGGCCCGCGCCCGCAGGATTTCTGCGGTGCACCAACCCGCATTGCCCTGCCTGGCGCGTTCGAAGCAGGCCTCATCCACATCCCTTGTGCGCAAGGTCGCAACGATGTCCTTGATCAGGCCAAGGCCGTCGACATCGTCCTCGGGCACCCCTGCGTCCAATGCCAGGGCGTAATGCCTGGCCCAGGTGTCGAACAGCAACACCGAGTGCTTCTGTGCCTGCTGCGACAACAGCTCCAGCATTGACCTTGCCGTGGCGTCGTCGCCGTTGTAGTGGGCGATGACGACGCCCGAGAGGGCAAGTGTGTAGCAGATCGAGGTGCCGTGATTGATTTGCAGCGCCAGCTCCAGCGCCTGTCGGGCGGTGCGCCAGGCGCGCTCCGGAAAACCCTGTAGCCAGAGGATGCGCGCCAGCACCGTCAGCGACGCCACGCTCTGGTCGTATTGCACGCCAAATCCGTGGGTAAACCGATTGAGGTGGCCGCTGTGGGCCATGCGCTGCATCACCTGTTCGGCGTTGTGCCGCGCCAGGGCCTGGTTACCGGCGAAATGTTGCGCCAGCACCCGCAGGCGCTGTGCGCTCAAGTCCAGCAGCGGTTGGGCGTTGGGGTCCAGGCGGTCGAAATGCAGGCTTTGGCGCAGGGCCTGGCGGTAGTTGCCGTTGCACAGGTTCACGGCCATATGGCCGGACACCGCCCTGAGCTGCCCGGCGACATCGTGGCTGGCTTCGGCCAGTTGCCGTGCATGCTCAAAGGCATTGATGGTCTGCGGGGTTGCGCCCTGGGTGTGATAGGAAAAGCTGCCCAGGGCCAACTGCAGTTGCAGGTGCAAGTGTGGGCAGGGTGCTGCCGATTGCTGAAGCAACGCCAGGGCCTTGCCCACATACAAACCGTGTTCGGTGAGCAGCGACAGCTCCTGCCACAGCGGCATTGCACTGACCGTCAGGCGGATCGCCAGCAACGGCGCGCCATCCTCGCGCAACCCCCAGTCGAGGGCCGCACGCACGTCTTCGCGACAGGCTGCATAACGGTCGAGCCATTGCTGGGTGGGCACTCGTTCCCAGTCGGCTTGCGCTTGATTCATCAGCGTCAGGCAGCGGGCGGCGTGTCGCTCACGGCTGGCCTCCAGTTCGCAGGCGCTACTGAGTTTCTCCAGGGCATAGGTCCGGGTGATGTCCAGCAGCCGATAGGCCACCTCTTCGTCGCCTACCTCAACGTTGAGCAGGGACTTGGCCACCAACTGCGTGATCGAGCCCAGCACCTCCATCGGCGCAATGTGCTCACCGGCGATTACCGCCGCCGCCGATGCCAGGGTGAAACTACCCCGGAACACCGCAAGGCGCCGCAGGCATACCTGCTCGCAAGCGGTCAGCAGATCGAAGCTCCACTCCAGGGTGGCGCGCAGCGTTTGGTGCCGGGGCAGGGCGCTGCGTCGACCACGGTTCAACAGGCGAAAGTTGTCCTCCATCTGCACCAGCAAGCCCTTCAGGCCAAAGCGTTCGATTTGCGCCGCCACCAGCTCGATCGCCAAGGGAATACCGTCCAGGCGTCGGCAAATATCGATGGCCAGGGGCAGCTCGGCGTCACTCAGTTCAAAGCCGTCCCAGCGCGACAGCGCCCGTTCCACCAGCAATTGCAGCGCGGGGTACGCCATGGCTTCGGCGCGGCCGCCAGTGGCCGGCGGGCACGCCAAAGGCTCCAGGCGCTGCACGAACTCGCCCTCGGCGCGCAGCGCTTCGCGGCTGGTGGTCAGAATGTGTAACTGAGGGGCATGGCGCAGCAGGGTTTCGCTGATCAGCGCAATATCGTCGAGCAGGTGCTCGCAGTTGTCGATCACCAGCAGCATCTGGCGCTCGCGCAACAGGCCGGCGAGACCGGCCAAGGGTTCGTGACTCGGTGGCGTAAGCTCCAGCAGGGCGGCGAGGTTGGGCACGATCATCGAGGGCTGGCTCAACGGTGCCAGGTCCAGCAGACGGATGCCGTCGCGGTAACGCCCGATCAGCAGTTCAGCCACTCGCAGGGCGACGGTGGTCTTGCCGATACCTCCTGCACCCGTGAGGGTGATGAAGCGGTGGTTAGGCAACTGTTGCACCAGGCTTTCGATCAGGGCCTGGCGCCCCAGCACCCGCGTACGGCGCAGCGGCAGGTTATGCCCTGGATAGGGCGAAGTGGCGTCGCCCTCCAACGTTGTGGGGGCGACACTCAGGGGGGCAACAAAACTGTAGCCACGCTGGGCCACGGTGACGATATAGCGCTGCCCGGCCTGGCCGTCGCCGAGGGCCTTGCGCAGGGCGGCCATGTGCACCCGCAGGTTGCCGTCCTCAACCACCGTCTTGGGCCAGACCCGGGCGATCAGCTCCTGTTTGCTCACCACCTGACCGGCGTGCTCCAGCAAAATCAGGAGGATATCCACCGCCCGCCGGCCCAGGCGCAACGGCTGGCCACCCTCCAGCACCACGCGCTGGCGCGGGTGAATCCGGTAGGGGCCGAAATGCATGGCCTGGTCGTTGGGGTTGCTCATGCGCGGGCTCTGGGATGGGGTCTGTGGTGCATATTCCAGAGGTTTGCGCCCGGGTGCAATCACCACTAGGCGGCGATCACGCGAAGTTGGTGGTTACGCCAGGTCATCGGGTTCACGCCTTCACTGCGGCTGAAAATATGGCAGAAGTGTGCCTGGTCGCAGAAACCGCATTCCTGGCTGATTTGAGTCAGGCTCAAGGCGGAACTGACGATCAGTTCCTTGGCCCGCTGGATGCGTTGTTGGCGGATCCATTCCTGGGGAGACAGGCCCGTACTGCACTTAAAGGCGCGAGAGAAATGGCTACGGGACAGCGCACATGCCCGCGCCAGTTCCGTGACTTCCAGGCTTTCTCCCAGGTTCGCCAGGATCAACTGCTTGACCATGCGTTCGCGGCGGGCACACAGCCCGCCGGTGGCGGATGGGCGTGAGTGCGGGGCAGGTGCGATGTGCTCGAGTCGGGCCATGACAGATTCCGTGGTCGATGGGAGCGTTCCCGGTGAATGAAAATCCAGTGTAGACCGCCGTATTTTTCGCTCCGGCCTGTCTGGCTGGCGAGTTAATCGTTGTTAATTTCGCCAGGTGTCCGGGGAAAAAAGACAGCACAGGCATGCAATTGCGCACGCCTTGAACGTGTTTAGCTGGCGGCCTGTTCACCCTCCGGTAAACCCTATGAATCGCAACGACCTGCGCCGCGTCGACATGAACCTGTTGGTGATTTTCGAGGCCCTGATGTTCGAAAAGAACCTGACCCGGGTTGCCGAAAAACTCTTCATGGGGCAGCCGGCCGTGAGTGCGGCCCTGGGCCGGTTGCGCGACCTGTTCGATGACCCGCTGCTGCTGCGCAATGGTCGCGGCATGGAGCCCACGCCACGGGCAGTGGCGATCCTCAAGGAGTTGCAACCGGCGATGGACATCATTTCCGGCGCGGTCAGCCGCGCCAAGGACTTCGACCCTTCCACCAGCTGCGCGGTGTTTCGCATCGGGCTGTCGGACGACGCCGAGTTCGGGCTGTTTCCACCGTTGCTCAGCCAGCTGCGCGAAGAGGCGCCGGGGATCATCGTGGTGGTGCGGCGCGCGAACTACTTGCTGATGTCGGCATTGTTGGCCAGTGGCGAGATCTCCGTGGGGGTGAGCTACACCACCGAGCTGCCGGCCAATGCCAAGCGCAAGAAGCTGCGGGACATTCCATGCAAGGTCCTGCGGGGGGACGACCGGCCTGAACCGTTGACCCTGGATGACTACTGTTCGCGGCCCCACGCCATGGTTTCGTTTTCCGGTGATTTGAGCGGCAATATCGACCTGGATCTGGCGCGCATCGGTCGAGCCCGGCGAGTGGTGTTGGCGGTGCCGCAATTCAGCGGGTTGCGGGACCTGTTGGCCGGCAGCGAGATGATTGCGACGGTGCCCGATTATGCCGCCTGCGCGTTGACCCAAGGCAGCGGCTTACGGGCCGAGGACCCGCCGTTCAGCATCGATGCCGCAGAGCTGTCGATGGTGTGGAGTGGCGTGCACGACAACGACCCGGCGGAGCGCTGGTTGCGATCGCGGATTGGCGAACACATGTCGCGGGCGCTCTAACAGAGCACGTACATCCAATTTTTCCGCTACGTGACACCCCACACTGCGGCCATCGCTCACGTATTAAGGGGAGGGGCACGATGGACTCAGCATCGCAACAAGGCGGGCCGGACGAGGTTGTCACCTTGGTGGTCAAACACCGCATCAAGCCCGGCCACGAAGCCGACTATGAAGCTTGGCTGCGGCGCATCGTGCGTATCGCCGGCGAACGTCCGGGCCACCTCGGCGTCGACGTGGTGCGCACCCGGCAGGGCGGCTTGGCGCTGTTCACCTGCGTGCTGCGTTACCGCTCCACCGATGACCTGGAGCGCTGGCTCGATTCGCCGCAGCGCCTGGAGCTGATCAACGAAGCAGCACCGATGCTGGCCGACGGCGACCAGACTGAAGTCGGCGCGGTCAACGAGTTCTGGTTTTCGCCCCTGGCCGATGCCGCTGCCAAGCCGCCGCGCTGGAAGCAGGCGGTGGTCACGCTGCTGGTGATCCTGCCGCTGACCTTGCTGGTGCCGATCATCTGGGGCCCGGTACTGAGGCTGCATCCGTTCTTGTCCAACTACATCGTCGCCACCTTCCTGGTCACCGTGACTATCGTTGTCCTGGTGGTTTACCTGCTGATGCCGGCGGCTACCCGCCTGTTCGCTCCCTGGCTTGAAGCCTCTGTAAAGGAAACCCTATGAACGCCGATCTGATTCTGTTCAATGGCCAGTTCCACACCGTGGACCGTGAAAACCCCCGCGCCACGGCAGTCGCCATTCACCAGGGCCGCTTCGTCGCGGTGGGCACCGACGGCGAAGCCATGGCCCTGCGCGGCAGTGGCACCCAGGTCATCGACCTCAAGGGCCGCACCGTCATCCCTGGCCTTAACGACTCGCACCTGCACCTGATCCGTGGCGGCCTGAACTACAACCTCGAACTGCGCTGGGAAGGCGTGCCGTCCCTGGCCGATGCCCTGCGCATGCTCAAGGACCAGGCCGACCGCACGCCCACGCCGCAGTGGGTGAGGGTGGTGGGCGGCTGGAACGAATTCCAGTTCGCCGAAAAACGCATGCCCACCCTCGACGAACTCAACCAGGCCGCACCCGACACGCCGGTGTTCGTGTTGCACCTGTATGACCGTGCCTTGCTCAACCGCGCCGCTCTACGCGTGGCCGGCTACACCAAGGACACGCCGAACCCGCCCGGCGGCGAGATCGTACGCGACCACAACGGCAACCCCACCGGCATGCTGGTGGCCAAGCCCAACGCGATGATTCTCTACTCGACCCTGGCCAAGGGCCCGAAACTGCCCCTGGAATACCAGGTCAATTCCACCCGCCAGTTCATGCGTGAACTCAACCGCCTGGGCCTGACCAGCGCCATCGACGCCGGCGGCGGCTTCCAGAACTACCCCGACGACTATGCGGTGATCGAGCAGTTGGCCAAGGACCAGCAACTGACCGTGCGTATCGCCTACAACCTGTTCACCCAGAAGCCCAAGGAAGAACTCAGCGACTTCAAGAACTGGACCGGCAGCGTGACCCTGCACCAGGGCGACGACTACCTGCGCCACAACGGCGCTGGCGAGATGCTGGTGTTCTCGGCGGCGGATTTCGAAGACTTCCTCGAGCCACGCCCGGACCTGCCGCTGACCATGGAGCAGGAACTGGAACCGGTGGTGCGCCACCTCGTAGAACAGCGCTGGCCGTTCCGTCTGCACGCCACCTATAACGAATCGATCTCGCGGATGCTCGACGTGTTCGAGAAGGTCAACCGCGACATCCCGTTCAACGGCCTGCCGTGGTTCTTCGACCACGCCGAAACCATCACCCCGCAGAACATCGAACGGGTGCGGGCGCTGGGCGGCGGTATCGCGATCCAGGACCGCATGGCGTTCCAGGGTGAGTACTTTGTGGAGCGCTACGGCGCCAAGGCCGCCGAGGCCACGCCGCCGATCAAGCGCATGCTCGCCGAGGGCGTGCCGGTGGGTGCCGGTACCGACGCCACCCGAGTGTCGAGCTACAACCCCTGGACCTCGCTGTACTGGATGGTCAGCGGTCGCACCGTGGGCGGGCTGGAGCTACACGCCGAAGGTTTGCCCCGGCTGACCGCCCTGGAACTGTTCACCCATGGCAGTGCCTGGTTCTCCTCCGAACAGGGCAAGAAGGGCCAGATCAAGGTCGGCCAATTGGCGGACGTGGCGGCCCTGTCGGCGGACTTCTTCAGCGTCGACGAGGAAGCCATCAAGTGGATCGAATCGGTGCTCACCGTGGTCGGCGGCAAAGTCGTCTACGGCGCCGGCGACTTTGAAGATTTCGCGCCTCCCAGCGTGCCCGTGCTGCCGGACTGGTCGCCGGTGGCCAAAGTGCCGGGCCACTGGCGCCCGACTGCGCCGCTCCAGGCCCAGGTTCACCAGTGCAGCGGCCCGTGTGGCGTGCATTCCCATAGCCATGAACGGGCGCGTCTGTCGAACGTACCGGTCAGCGACTTCCAGGGTTTCTGGGGCGCATTTGGCTGCTCATGTTTTGCCTTTTGAATACAACCCCAAGGAGTTCACCCATGACTTACAAACGCCTGAACAAAGATGATGCCGTAGTACTGCTGGTGGATCACCAGACCGGCCTGATCTCGCTGGTACAGGACTTCTCGCCCAACGAATTCAAGAACAACGTACTGGCCCTGGCGGACCTGGCGAAGTTCTTCAAACTGCCGACCATCCTCACCACCAGCTTCGAAAGCGGCCCCAACGGCCCGATGGTCCCGGAGCTCAAGGAACTGTTCCCGGACGCGCCGTACATCCCGCGTCCTGGCCAGATCAATGCATGGGACAACGAAGATTTCGTCAAGGCGGTAAAAGCCACCGGGCGCAAGCAACTGATCATTGCCGGTGTGGTGACGGATGTCTGCGTGACCTTCCCGACGCTGTCGGCGCTGGCTGAAGGCTTTGAAGTGTTCGTGGTTACCGATGCGTCGGGCACCTTCAACGAAACCGTGCAACAGGCCGCCTGGGCACGCATGACAGCAGCCGGTGCGCAGTTGGTGAACTGGTTCTCGGTGGCGTGTGAGCTGCAGGTCGACTGGCGCAACGATATGGAAGGCCTGGCCAACTTGCTGTCGCCGCGCATTCCCAACTATCGCAACCTGATGAACAGCTACTCGGCGCTGACGGCCAAGTAACCTCAGGGCCGAAGCAACCACC
>NZ_JAXCIS010000154.1:0-13999 GCF_034044025.1 Pseudomonas sp. SED1 | reverse complement strand
CCGCATTCATTCAGAGGATTTGAGGCGTCGACCGCGCAACAATCGCTCCCACATCCACACCGCGCGGCAAGGTGCCATAGACCCGGCCTGACGACTCACCCAGGCGGCTGGCGACAAAACCATCACTCACACTGGCATTACCCGCCTCCAGCAACAGCTTGGCCTGTAACGCCACCGCGATGTCTTCCGTGAGTTGCCGGGCCCGGTACTGAATGTCCTGGGTGTCCATGAACGCTGACTTCAACTGCTCGATGTGCCGCGCCAGGTGCTTGTGACCGTGGCCATCCCCCAACTCGACAAACAACGCCTCCAGCACGCCCGGTTCTTTCGACAAGGCCCGCAGCACATCAAGGCACTGCACATTGCCGGAACCCTCCCACGTGGAATTGACCGGCGCCTCACGGTACAAACGCGGCAGGATGCTGTCCTCCACATACCCGGCCCCGCCCATGCATTCGGCGGCTTCGTTGATCATCGCCGGGGCGCGTTTGCAGATCCAATACTTGCCCACCGCCGTCACCAGCCGGGCGAATTTGGCTTCCTGTTCGTTATCCAGATGGTCCAGCGCGCGGCCCATGCGCATGCTCAAGGCTAGGGACGCTTCGCTTTCCAGGGCCAGGTCGGCCAGTACGTTTTGCATCAGCGGTTGCTCGCAGAGCACCCGGCCGCCCACCAGTCGATGGGCGCAATGATGGCTGGCCTGGGTCAGTGCCTGGCGCATCAAGGCACTGGAGCCGACCATGCAATCGAAACGGGTCATGGCCACCATTTCGATAATGGTCGGTACACCGCGCCCTTCCTCGCCGATCATCCAGGCCAGCGCCCCGCGAAACTCCACTTCGCTGGAAGCGTTGGAGCAGTTGCCGAGTTTGTTTTTCAGGCGCTGGATGTAGAACTCGTTGCGGGTGTCATCCGGGCGGTGCCGGGGCAGCAGGAAACAGGTCAGGCCCTTGTCGGTCTGGGCCAGGGTCAGGAAGCCATCGCACATCGGTGCCGAGCAGAACCACTTGTGCCCCACCAGCTCATACGCCTGGCCCGGGCCACCGGCGCCCACGGGGTAAGCGCGGGTGGTGTTGGCGCGCACGTCGGTGCCGCCCTGTTTCTCGGTCATTGCCATGCCGATAGTGGCGCCGGCCTTGTGGGCGATGCCGACGTTGCGCGGGTCGTATTCGGTGGCGAGAATTTTCGGCAGCCAGGTTTCAGCCAGGTCCGGCTGCAAGCGCAGGGCCGGCACGCAGGCGAAGGTCATGGTCAGCGGGCAGCCGGTGCCGGCCTCGGCCTGGCTGTGCAGGTAGGTCATCGCCGCGCGGGCCACATGGGCACCGGATTGCGGATGGGCCCACGGCAACGAAGGCAGGCCATGCTCGACGGCGGTGCGCATCAGTTCGTGGTAGGCCGGATGAAATTCAACCAGGTCGATACGATGACCAAAACGGTCGTGGCTGTTGAACACCGGCTTGTTCTGGTTGGCCAGGAAACCGGCCTCCATCAGCGGCCCGCCTGCCAAGGCACCGTAGGTATCGATACGCTGCTCGGCCCAGCCGGCACCAAAGCGCCGGGACCATTCTTGCAGGGGCAAATCGATACGGTACAGGTTGGTGCCGTCCAGGGACGGTGGCTGGTTGGTGACGTCGTGGGTTTCGGCGAACGAGTGCAGGTTCATGACGGGCCTCCTGAAAAAAGGCCACGTTCATTGAGGCCTGCATGTCAGTTAAGCACCGTCAACCGGGTTAAAAAAGTGGCATAAGCGCCTAAGTGGCGGCGCTTTCACCCTCAACCATATGCAACAACCGCAGCTGCAGCACCAACTGCAAGGCCTCAAAACGTACTGGCTTGGTCACTCGGTCGGTGACACCCACGCCATGGCAGCTCTCACGCTCCGGGGCTTGCAAGGAGGTGCTCAAGGCGATCACCGGCAACTCGGCACAGCCGGGCAATGCACGGATCTGGCAGCACAGCGAGAACCCGCCTTCCGGCACATCCAGTAGCACCGCATCAAAGGTGTCACTCTGCAACAGCGCCAGGGCGGCCGGCCCGTTATCGACGGTTTTCACGCGGTAACCGAGCTTGAGCAACATGCCGCGCACCACCAATTGCGCGACGCTGTTGTCGTCCACCAGCAACACCGTGCACTCCTGAGGCGTACGTTGTGCCTGCGGCACTCGGCGCACAGGCGCAGGTTCGGGCTGGACCGGACTGACGGCAAGCTCCAGCTGGAAGCGACTGCCGCGCCGCGGCTCGGAATTATGGGTGAGGCGGCCTCCGAGCAACTCGATCAATTGCCGGCAGATTGCCAGGCCAATGCCCATGCCGCCGTATCGGCGAGTGGTCGAACCATCGAGCTGGAAGAAGCGCTGATACAGGGTCGCCTCATCGAGGTAGGCGAACCCGATGCCGGTGTCGGTGACAATAAAGGTCAGGCGCAGCGTCCCGTCAGCCTGGGGCACGCCGACCACCCGCACCCGTACCGAGCCTTCGTGGGTAAATTTGAACGCGTTGTCCAACAGGCAATCCAGGCATTGCGCCAACTTGCCGGGATCGCCATTGACGCGGTCCGGTAACTCATCTGCCAGATCAATCGAAAACTCCAGGCCCTTGCTCTGGGCGCTAGCTGCGAACTGTTGGCGCAAGGTGTCGAGCAACCCGCGCAGGCTGAACACCTGGGGTTGCGGGCTGAGGCGCCCGGCCTGCAATTCGGTAAGGGTGAGGATGCCGTTGACCATGCGCATCATCTCGCGGGCCGAGCCGGCGGCGGTTTGGTGATACTGCGCCAGGTCGCCTTCCAGTGGCTCGGTCTGCATCAATTCCAGGGAGCCGATCACGCCGTTCATCGGCGTGCGCAACTCGTGGGTCAACGTGGCGAGGAATTCGTCCTTGAGCCGATTGCTGTGGGCCAGCTGCGTGTTGAGCACTTCGAGTTTCTGGCTGGCATCCAGCAGGATCTGCGCCTGTTGCTCGCGCATCGAATTGATCCGGTCGGCCAGGGCCAGGGACAACAGGGCCACTTCAAGTGCCGAGCCGATCTGGCTGGCGTACATCGTGAGGAACACATTGGGCAGGTAGCCCAGGACCATCATCGTATTCACCACACCGCCCAGCAGGAACGCTGTCCAGGCGATGATGAAGTAGCGCGCCATCCGCTGGCCGCAATACCAGGCCTTGATGGCGGCGACGAAGATGGTCACCGTGAACACCAGCGCCAAACCGGTGGCCAGGCGCAGCGCCAGCGCATAACTGGTGAACAAGGCCAGCACCATCACCGCCGCGCCGCTGACCGCCAGCGCCAGCAACAGCCGGTTGATCCAGCGGCTGTACAGCGCGGTGTGCAGGAAGCTGCGGGCAAACAGGCTGCCGAACAGCGCCGCCGACCCGATCAAAAAGGGAACCGCCGCGTTCGCCCACCACGGGTTATTCGGCCAGAAGTACTGCACGGCCACGCCGTTGACCGACAGCTGATACAGGCCGAACGAGGCAATATAGAGGATGTAATAGAGGTAGCTGGTGTCGCGCACGCTCAGGTAAATGAACAGGTTGTAGATCAGCATGCCCAGCAACACGCCGTAGATCACACCCAGCACATAGAGGCGCAATGGCTGTTCTTCGAGGTACGCGGTGGTCGACCAGAGGGTCAGCGGCGCCTGGATCGAGCCTTGGCTTTGCAGGCGCAGGTACAGGGTTTCCCGCTGGTCAGGCGCCAAGTCGAGCTTGAACAGGTAGTTGCTCTGGCGAATTTCGCGGCTGGAAAACGGCAGAATGCTGCCGGTGCGCGAAACCAGTCGATAATTGCCGACGCTGTCGGGCTGGTACAGCTCCAGTTGGTTCAGCGGCGGATAGGCCAATTCCAGCAGCCAGTTGCGCGAGGCCTCCGGGTTTTTCGGACGGTAATGAAGGTCGACCTTGAGCCAGAACACCGAGCGCGAATAGCCGGCATTCAAGGTGGCTTTGTCATGAGTTTTGAAGCGACTGGCGAGGACCGGCGAGCTGATATCGCCAATCGTCAGGGCGCCACTTGGGTCTTCAAGGACTTGCATCACTTGGCCCAGGGGCAACCGGGAGGTGGACTCGTTGAACTCGACTGCGCCAGCCAGCATCGGCAGCCCGCTCATCAGTAACATCAGCAAATAGCGCATAGAGCCCCAGCGTGACCTGTCCGGTTATGTCAAAAGCCTCCATTCCTTTTGAGTAGACGTGAACCGGCGATACAGTTATTGGTTTGGATCCACTCTAGCATAGCCATTACAGGCCAAAAGACACCATTGAAATAATTTTTTGAAAGGCTCTAGAGCGGGCTTTACAGAGCATTTGACCTGTATTTACCAATGATAGCAAACAGCCATTTATCTCCACTCATCCGCTAAAAATTCAACCTTCGCCCGACAGCCACCCAAAAAGCGTTTGGTGGTAAGCTCGCGCACCATGAATATCTACAGCTCTCGCCCCGTTGTCCTCTGTCTCTCCGGCCATGATCCCAGTGGTGGCGCCGGCTTGCAGGCAGATATCGAAGCCCTGCTCGCCCAGGGTTGTCATGCGGCCCCGGCCGTCACCGCGCTGACTGTGCAGAACACCGTCAATGTCAGCGATTTCCGCGTGCTGGATCGCGAGTGGGTGCTGGCCCAGGCCAACGCTGTGCTCGGCGATTCCGAAGTGGCGGCGGTGAAACTGGGCATGCTCGGTTCCCTGGAAATGGTCGACACCGTGGTCGAGCTGCTCAAGGCGCACCCGCATCTGCCGGTGGTCTGCGACCCGGTGCTGCGCGCCGGCGGTGGCGGCAGCCTGGGTAAGGACGAAGTGGGCTACGCCATGCGCGAGCGGCTGTTGCCGCTGTCGCTGATCGCCACGCCGAACCTGCCCGAAGCCCGCATCCTCGCCGAACTGCCCGAAGGCACGGCGGACGAATGCGCCGCGAAACTGCTGCCTTTCATCAAGCACTTGCTGATCACCGGCGGCCACGGCGACGAGCACGAAGTGCACAACCGCCTCTACAGTCGCGACGGCACGCACCAGACCTTTACCTGCCAGCGCCTGCCCGGCAGCTATCACGGTTCCGGCTGCACCCTGGCCAGCGCACTGGCCGGTCGGCTGGCACAAGGCGAAGGTTTGGTCAGCGCGGTGCAATCGGCCCTCAACTACACTTGGCGCACCCTGCGTGACGCTGAACAACTCGGCCAGGGGCAATTCGTGCCTCGTCGTCTGCCGTTGGATTTCTGCTCGTAACACCAAGAGGCCTGCCCGATGAAACTACGTGGCCTTTATGCCATTACCGACAGCCAACTGTTGGCCGGCAAGTTCCTGGCCTACGTCGAAGCGGCGTTGGACGGTGGCGTGACCCTGCTGCAATACCGCGATAAAAGCAGCGACGAAGCGCGCCGCCTGCGGGAAGCCGAAAAACTGCGGGAGCTGTGCTCGCGCTACAAGACGCAACTGATCATCAACGATGACGCCGAACTGGCCGCGCGCCTCGGCGTCGGCGTGCACCTGGGCCAGACCGACGGCCCGCTGACCCCGGCCCGCGCGCTGCTGGGTTCCAAAGCGATCATCGGTTCCACCTGCCACAGCCAGATCGAACTGGCCGAGCAGGCCGCCAAAGAGGGTGCCAGTTACGTCGCCTTCGGCCGCTTCTTCAACTCCAACACCAAGCCGGGCGCCCCGGCCGCCACCGTTGAACTGCTGGCCCAGGCCCGCGCGCGGTTGCACCTGCCGATCTGCGTGATCGGCGGCATTACCCTGGAAAACGCCGAACCATTGGTGGCCCACGGTGCCGACCTGCTGGCGGTGGTCCACGGCCTGTTTGGTGCCGACAGCACCCAGGAAGTCACGCGTCGCGCCCGCGCCTTCAACGATCTTCTAAAATCTTGAATTCAGAGAACACGATCATGTCCCGTTCCGAAACCCTGTTTGCCAATGCCCAGAAACACATCCCCGGCGGTGTGAACTCCCCCGTGCGAGCGTTCAAGAGCGTTGGCGGCACGCCGTTGTTCTTCAAACATGCCGAAGGCGCCTACGTCACCGACGAAGATGACAAGCGCTACGTCGACTACGTGGGTTCGTGGGGCCCGATGATCCTCGGCCACAGCCATCCGGACGTACTGGACGCAGTGCGCCAGCAGCTGCAACACGGCTTGTCCTATGGCGCACCCACCGCCATGGAAACCGAGATGGCCGACCTGGTGTGCTCCATCGTGCCGTCGATGGAGATGGTGCGGATGGTCAGCTCCGGCACCGAAGCCACCATGAGTGCGATTCGCCTGGCCCGTGGTTTCACCGGCCGCGACAGCATTATCAAGTTCGAAGGCTGCTACCACGGCCACTCCGACAGCCTGTTGGTCAAAGCCGGCTCCGGCGCGTTGACCCAGGGCGTACCGAGCTCCGCCGGTGTGCCGGCAGCATTTGCCAAACACACCCTGACCCTGCCGTTCAACGACATCGCTGCGGTCGAGCAGATGCTCAGCGAAGTCGGCCAGGAAGTGGCGTGCATCATCGTCGAGCCAGTGGCCGGCAACATGAACTGCGTACCGCCGGCCCCGGGGTTCCTGGAAGGCCTGCGGGAACAGTGCGACAAACACGGCGTCGTGCTGATTTTTGATGAAGTGATGACCGGTTTCCGCGTGGCCCTCGGCGGCGCCCAGGCTTACTACGGCGTTACGCCGGACCTGAGCACTTTCGGCAAGATCATCGGTGGCGGCATGCCGGTGGGCTGCTTCGGCGGCAAGCGCGAAATCATGCAACACATCGCGCCGCTGGGCCCGGTGTACCAGGCAGGCACCCTGTCGGGTAACCCGCTGGCCATGGCCGCCGGCCTGACCACCTTGCGCCTGATCAGCCGCCCGGGCTTCCACGCCGAACTGACCGACTACACCACTCGTCTGCTGGACGGCCTGCAACAGCGCGCTGATGCGGCCGGCATTCCGTTCGTGACCACCCAGGCGGGCGGCATGTTCGGCCTGTACTTCAGCGGCGCCGACGACATCGTCACCTTCGACGACGTGATGGGCAGCGATGCCGACCTGTTCAAGCGCTTCTTCCACCTGATGCTGGACGGCGGCGTGTACCTCGCCCCGAGCGCCTTTGAAGCCGGCTTCACCTCGATCGCCCATGGTGATGCCGAGCTGAAACTGACCCTTGATGCCGCCGAGCGCGCCTTCGCCGCCTTGAAATAAGCGGCTCAAAAATCCGACGTCGCCCCTGGCGGCGTCAGATTTGCTACTTTGCTTACAGGCATTTCCGTCTTTTTTCGAGAATTCACCTGCAATCCGGCAGATAACTTGCCCACGCAGCAGAAAAACGAGTAAAGACTTTGTAAGCAGGTGCCTGCTTATTTCATAATGCGCGCTTATTGGATCCCCCCGTGGGTCCCGCGCCCCGTCAGAGGTAAGTCGATTCCCATGAAACGCACCGGCCGCACCCTGGTTCTGGGCTGCCTGTTGCTCCTTCAGCCGCTGCTGGCGTTTGCCCAGGCAGGCGGCAACTCGTTGTTAATCCCAGCGATGGGTCGTTGCACCCTCAATACCCAGCCAGAAAGCCAGGCCGAAGCCCTGAGCGCGTGCCAGAAACAGGCCGATGGCGGGGATGCGCAGGCGCAATACGAGTTGGGCGAGTACTTCTACGACAGTAAAAATCCCGCACGCGACCTCAACAAGGCTTTGAGCTACTTCGAGAAAGCCTCGTTGCAGGGCCACGCCCAGGCGCAATTCCAGCTGGGCACCATGTTTTTCCACGGCGAAGGCGTACCGGCCAATAACGTTCAGGCGTATATCGTGCTGAAAATGGCGGCGGTCAACGGCGCCGAAGATGCGCTGGACACGGCCGACGAAGTGGCCGAGCACATGCAGCGGGACGAACTGGAAGTGGCGACCCAGGTGTTGGGTCAGATTTTCCGTAACTACCTGCAGGAACTGCAGAGCGCAGATGGCCGCTCGCCATTTTCGCCACTGCCCTGAGTTCTGTAGCGCCTTTACTGCCGCCTTCGCGAGCAAGCCCGCTCCCACTTTCGACTGTATTCCAAAGGTGGAACTCGGTCGAAAGTGGGAGCGGGCTTGCTCGCGAAGGGGTCGACGCGGTCTTAAGCCTTACTTCTCAGGCATCGGCATCGGAAACGGCATGACATTGCTCATGCCACGGGCTTCGCTGATTTTCGGCGTGCCCAGGCGCTCGACTTCATCGATGCGCACGATCGAATGCATCGGCACAAAACTGCGCACCACGCCCTCGAACTGAGCCTTGAGTTTTTCCTCGCCCGGGTCGACGACCAACTGTGTGCGCTCGCCAAAGACGAACTCTTCCACTTCCAGGAAGCCCCACAGATCACTTTGATAGATCTGCTTGGCGTACATTTCGAACACCTGGCCCTGGTTAAGGAAAATCACCTTGTAGATTGGAGCTTCACGTTTGGTCATGGTGGGCGGGTAACACATCGGGGGATATAAAAGAGGGCGCGAACTATAGCATGGCGTCCGATGCACAGTGCTAGGAACCTATCGGCATGCCCCCTATAATGCGCGGTTCTTTACCACCAGTTGACGATCCCCATGGCCAAGAAGCTTTACATCGAAACCCACGGTTGCCAGATGAACGAGTACGACAGCTCGCGCATGGTCGATCTGCTGGGTGAACATCAGGCCCTGGAAGTCACCGCCCGCGCTGAAGATGCCGACGTGATCCTGCTCAATACCTGCTCGATCCGCGAGCGGGCACAGGACAGGGTGTACTCGCAACTGGGCCGCTGGCGTGAACTGAAACTGGCCAACCCGGACATGGTGATCGCCGTCGGCGGTTGCGTGGCCAGCCAGGAAGGCGCCGCCATTCGCGACCGTGCACCGTACGTCGACGTGGTGTTCGGCCCGCAAACCCTGCACCGCCTGCCGGAAATGATCGACGCCGCACGCATCACCAAGCTGCCGCAAGTCGACGTCTCGTTCCCGGAAATCGAAAAATTCGACCATTTGCCCGAGCCGCGCATCGACGGCCCGAGCGCTTATGTGTCGGTAATGGAAGGCTGCAGCAAGTACTGCACTTTCTGCGTGGTGCCCTACACCCGCGGTGAAGAAGTCAGCCGGCCGTTCGACGACGTGCTGGCAGAAATCATTCACCTGGCCGAAAACGGCGTGCGTGAAGTGACCCTGCTGGGGCAGAACGTCAACGGCTATCGCGGCCAGACCCATGACGGGCGCCTGGCGGACCTCGCGGAGTTGATCCGCGTGGTGGCGGCCGTCGACGGGATCGAGCGGATTCGCTACACCACCTCGCACCCGCTGGAGTTCTCCGACAGCCTGATCCAGGCTCACGCCGAAGTGCCGGAATTGGTCAAACACCTGCACTTGCCGGTGCAATCAGGCTCGGACCGCATCCTCTCGGCGATGAAACGCAACCACACCGCCCTGGAGTACAAATCCAAGCTGCGCAAATTGCGTGCGGCGGTGCCGGGGATCTGCATCAGCTCGGACTTTATCGTCGGCTTCCCGGGCGAAACCGAGAAAGATTTCCAGCAGACCATGAAGCTGATTGAAGACGTCGGGTTCGACTTCTCCTACTCGTTCGTCTACAGCCAGCGCCCGGGCACCCCGGCGGCGGATCTGGCGGACGAAACCCCGGAAGCGTTGAAGAAAGAGCGCTTGAACGCCCTGCAACATCGCCTCAACCAACAAGGCTTCGAGATCAGCCGACAGATGGTGGGCTCGACCCAGCGCATCCTGGTGACCGACTACTCGAAAAAAGACCCTGGCGAATTGCAGGGCCGGACCGAGAACAACCGGATCGTCAACTTCCGCTGCGATAATCCGACATTGATCGGGCAGTTCGCCGACGTGCACATCGACGCGGCACAACCGCACTCGCTGCGCGGCTCGCTGATCCAATAAACCAAGTTTCTGTAGGAGCGAGCTTGCTCGCGAAAAACCTGAGGGCACCGCGTATATTCAAGCTGCAAGCGGTATCGTTGACGTTTTTCGCGAGCAAGCTCGCTCCTACAGAATCGCCGTCAGCCAAGATGCTCCGTTTAAGTGCTTTCGCACCCGGCCTGCTGGCGTTATCCTTGATTTCATCTTAATTGCCCCAGGGCGGCTAAAAACGACCTTGAACGCACCCATAGAACCACATCGTTTTCTCCTCGAGCCCTTTGAGGCTCGCCGTTTCGCCAATCTGTGCGGACAGTTCGACGAGCACCTGCGCCTGATCGAACAACGCCTGAGCATCGAGATCCGCAACCGCGGCAATCAATTCGAGCTTATTGGTGAACCCGAACACACCACCTCGGCAGAAAACCTCCTGCGCCGCCTCTACCGGGAAACCAAAGGTAGCGAGCTGTCGCCGGAAACGGTGCACCTGTACCTGCAGGAATCTGCGGTGCAAGACCTGGCGAATAACCCGGTAGCCGAAGCCAGCGTCGCGTTGCGCACCAAGAAAGGCATGATTCGCCCTCGCGGCTTGAATCAGCAGCGCTACGTCAAAGAGATCCTGGGTAACGACATCAACTTCGGCATCGGCCCGGCCGGTACCGGCAAGACCTACCTGGCCGTGGCCTGTGCGGTCGACGCCCTGGAGCGTGAGCAGGTGCGACGCATCCTGCTGGTGCGCCCGGCGGTGGAAGCCGGCGAGAAACTGGGCTTTTTGCCCGGCGACCTGGCCCAGAAGATCGACCCGTACCTGCGCCCGCTCTACGACGCACTCTACGAGATGCTCGGCTTCGAATACGTGGCCAAGCTGATCGAGCGCCAAGTGATCGAGATCGCCCCGCTGGCCTACATGCGCGGCCGCACGCTGAACAACAGCTTCATCATCCTCGACGAAAGCCAGAACACCACCGTCGAGCAGATGAAGATGTTCCTGACCCGGATCGGCTTCGGCTCAACGGCCGTGATCACCGGCGACGTCACCCAGGTCGACCTGCCGAAAGGCACCAAGTCGGGCCTGGCCCAGGTGATCGACGTGCTCAAGGACGTGCCAGGGATCAGCTTCACGCACTTCATGCCCAAAGACGTGGTCCGTCACCCGCTGGTGCAGCGCATTGTCGAAGCCTACGAGCGCTTCGAACACCGCGACGACCAACCGGCCAAGGACACTCGCCGCGATGCTTGAGCTTGACCTGCAGCTGGCCACCGAAGCGCCCGCCCCCAGCGAAGAACAGTTCCGCCAATGGTGCACACTGGCCCTGCGCCAGCGTACCGCCGACTCGGAACTGACCATTCGCCTGGTGGACGAGCCCGAAGGCCGTGAACTGAATCACACCTGGCGACAAAAAGACTACGCGACCAACGTGCTGTCGTTTCCCGCTGACGTACCCGATGAGTTACTGGACATCCCATTACTGGGCGACCTGGTGATCTGCGTCGAAGTGGTCGAGCGTGAAGCGGCGGAACAAGGAAAGGAACTTGAGGCCCATTGGGCTCATCTAGTCATCCACGGCTGCTTGCATCTCTTGGGTTACGACCATATAGACGATGACGAAGCCGAAGAAATGGAAGCACTGGAACGAACGTTGCTTGCAGAACTGGGTCATCGCGACCCGTATGCAGATGACGAAATTGAAACTACACCTAACTGAAACAACAAAGGATTTAGAGTAATCGCTATGAGCGAAGACCGATCGAGCAACGGGCAAAAGTCATGGCTGGGGAAACTCACCCAGGCCTTTGCCCACGAGCCGAAAAACCGCCAGGAGCTGCTGGAGCTGCTGCGCGAGGCACATCAGAACAAGTTGCTGGACAGCGAAGCGCTGGCCATCGTCGAAGGCGCCATCCAGGTCGCTGACTTGCAGGTGCGGGACATCATGGTCCCGCGCTCGCAGATGGTCAGCATCAAGGCGACCCAGACCCCTCGGGAATTCCTCCCGGCCGTCATCGACTCGGCGCACTCGCGCTACCCGGTGATCGGCGAAAGCCATGACGACGTCATGGGTGTCCTTCTGGCCAAGGACCTGCTGCCGCTGATCCTCAAGGAGAACGGCGACAGCTTCAACATCAAGGACCTGCTGCGTCCTGCCACTTTCGTCCCCGAATCCAAGCGCCTGAATGTGCTGCTGCGCGAATTTCGTGCGAACCACAATCACATGGCCATCGTGATTGACGAATACGGCGGTGTGGCCGGCCTGGTGACGATCGAAGACGTGCTGGAACAGATCGTCGGTGACATCGAAGACGAACACGATGTGGAAGAAGACAGCTACATCAAGCCGCTGCCCAGCGGTGACTTCCTGGTCAAGGCCCTGACGCCGATCGAGAACTTCAACGAGTTCTTCGACAGCGAATTCTCCGACGATGAATTCGACACGGTTGGCGGCCTGGTGATGAGTGCGTTCGGGCATCTGCCCAAGCGTAACGAGACAACGGAAATCGGCGCCTATCGCTTCCGCATCCTGAATGCCGACAGCCGCAGGATCCATCTGATTCGCCTGACACCTATTGCCCGCTAAGGACTGACATGCGCCGTATGATTGCACCCGGCTGGCCCGGTAACTTGCTGGCCGTGGTGGCCGGCGCCATCACTACCCTGGCGCTGGCGCCGTTCGACCTTTGGCCTTTTGCGCTGGTGGCCGTCGGGTTCTTTTATGCGGGATTGCGTGAACTGACACCACGCCAGGCCCTGGGCCGTGGCTGGTGTTTCGGTTTCGGTCTGTTTGGCGCCGGTACCAGCTGGATCTACTACAGCATCCACCATTTTGGCGGCGCTTCAGTGCTGCTGGCTGGCATGCTGATGCTGGCGTTTACGGCGGCAATTGCCTGGTTCTTTGCCCTGCCCGCCTGGCTGTGGGCGCGCTGGCTGCGTCGCAATGAAGCGCCATTGGCCGATGCCCTGGCCTTCGCCGCACTCTGGGTTGGCCAGGAAGCGTTTCGCGGCTGGTTCCTCACCGGCTTCCCATGGCTTTATTCCGGTTACAGCCAGCTCGACGGCCCTCTCACCGGCCTCGCGCCGCTGGGTGGCATGTGGCTGATTTCCTTTGCCCTGGCGCTGACCGCCGCACTGATCTGCAACCTGCCGCGTCTGCTGGCGGCTAAGCGCAACCTGTTCATCGGTGCGGGCTTGCTGCTGTTGGTGGCGCCATGGGCCATCGGCCTGGCACTCAAACATCACGCATGGACAAGCCCTTCTGGCGCACCGCTGACCGTGGCGGCCGTCCAGGGCAACGTCGAACAAAGCATGAAGTGGGACCCCGAGCAGTTGAATGCGCAGCTCGCGCTGTACCGCGACATGAGCTTCAGCTCCAAGCCTGTCGACCTGCTGGTATGGCCGGAAACCGCCGTGCCGGTGCTCAAGGAATCTGTCGAGGGTTACTTGGGCATGATGGGCAAGTTCGCCGCGGACCGGCACACCGCGCTGATCACCGGCGTACCGATCCGCCAGGAAGTGCACCACCAAAAGCGCTTCTTCAATGGCATCACGGTGGTGGGCGAAGGCGACGGTACCTACCTGAAGCAGAAGCTGGTGCCGTTTGGCGAGTACGTGCCGCTGCAGGACATGTTGCGCGGCCTGATCGCGTTCTTTGACCTGCCAATGTCGGACTTCGCCCGCGGGCCATCCGACCAGGCTTTGCTGCAAGCCAAGGGCTATCAGATTGCGCCGTTCATTTGCTATGAAGTGGTGTACCCGGAGTTCGCCGCCAGCTTGTCAGCCCGTAGCGACTTGTTGCTGACCATCAGCAACGACACCTGGTTCGGCCGCTCCATCGGCCCGCTGCAGCATTTGCAGATGGCCCAGATGCGCGCCCTGGAAGCGGGTCGCTGGATGATTCGCGCCACCAACAATGGCGTCACCGGCCTGATCAACCCGTACGGGCAGATCACCGTGCAGATCCCGCAGTTTGAGCGCGGGATTCTCTACGGCGAGGTGGTGCCGATGCACAACCTCACGCCGTATCTGGAATGGCGCTCGTGGCCGTTGATCATCCTGTGCCTCGGCCTGTTTGGCTGGGCGCTGTTGGCGGGCCGGATGTCGAAAACGGTTTAATAGAAATACTCGGACAATGTGGGAGCGGGCTTGCTCGCGAATGCGGTCTGTCGGGTAATGCACC
>NZ_JAXCIS010000153.1:0-10626 GCF_034044025.1 Pseudomonas sp. SED1 | reverse complement strand
GCCGTTACCTAAATAACGGATATGTACTCAGCCCTCAAGCCCGCGCAGCAAACACCCCCCGAGCAATCGACCGAGCCACACAATCAGCCGCCGCCGACCCAATCCGCCCAATATCCACCTGCCGCCGAGGCCCATCCGCCACCTCCACCGCCCCAGAGGCCAGAGCAAACACCGTATCCCCATCAAACGGCAAATGCGCCGGCCGCACCGCCCGGGCAATCCCGTCCTGCGCCATGATCGCCACCCGCTTGCACTCCGCCACCGTCAACCGCGCCGTACTCGCGACCACTACCAGCGTGGTATTGGCCCCCGCTTGCAGGCGCCCCATGGAATCCAGCCGCGACAACTCCGGCATCGGATCACTGCAATCCATCTCCGTCACCGGCCGCCCCCCACCAAACTCCCCCGCCACCTCCCAGGGCCACGCCCAGAACGTCTCCCCATCCGGCATGTAGACCGAACCAATCGGGTTAGCCACCACCAAAGCGGCAACCACCAACCCATCCCCCAAATCCAGGGACGCCGTCCCCAGCCCACCTTTCAACACCCCGGCCATCGCCCCACGCCCGGCCCCGACAGAGCCCAGCTCAAACTCCGGACCGGCATTGGCCAGCGCCTCAAACCCCAGCCGTCGGTAAGGTGGCTCCAGGCCCCAATCCTTGTCCCCGCCATTCGCCAAATCATGCAACACCGCCGCCGGCACGATAGGAATCGCTGGCGCACCCGGCTTCAAATGCAACCCCACCTGGTCCTGGGACAACTTCGCCGCCACCGCATCCGCCGCCCCCAGGCCAAACACCGAGCCACCGGTAAACACCAAGGCGTGCAGCTGACCCACCATGTTCTCCGGCTCCAGCGCCGCGGTTTCGCGACCACCTGGGCCTCCACCGCGAATGTCGATACTGGCAGTCCAGAAACCATCCGGGCGGATCACCGTGACGCCGGTGTCGGCGTACAGGTCTGTGGCGTGGCCAACCTCCAGGCCGGGAATATCAGTGAGGGCGTTGCGCGGGCCAGGTCTAGGCATACAGAAAAGCTTCCTTGGGTTTAGGTATGGCGTGGGGAGAGCAAGGGGTGTGCCAAGGAGGCGCTCCCCCGGCCCAGCGTACGCTAGCAGCTTCGCGAAAAAATCCCCTGCACAAAAACCAACACCCTGCCCTCCCGCCTGTTAGAAAAACACCACCCGCCCCGCAAACCCTCCAACAACTCCTTGTTATCCAAGACTTTTCAGCGATGGCACAGCCTTTGCTCTCCTGCCTCCACCAGAGCTTGAACTTAACAAGCCGCCCTCGAACAAGGCCCGTTGCCTAACCACACTGGAGTGTTGCACATCATGAATCCATCCCGCGCCGCAGGCCGCCGCCAACCCGGCAAGGCCTTCGCCCATACCCTTTTGTTCCTCGCCCTGTGCGAGGCCGTCAGCTACAGCAGCCTGACCCTCGCCGCCGACGCCCCGGCCAGCGATAACCCCCTGGACACCGTCGTGGTAATTGGCAACCGTGGCCAGGCCCGCACCCTGGCCGACAGCCCGGCGCCGGTGGACGTGATTTCTTCCAAGCAATTGCTCGCCACCGGCCAGGGCGACCTGACCCGTGCCTTGAGCAAGGTGCTGCCGTCCCTCAACCAGCCGGCCTCGTCGGGCTTCGGTTCGACCTCGATCGTGCGCCCCATCAGCCTGCGCGGCTTGAACGGCGACCAGGTGCTGGTGTTGGTCAACGGCAAGCGCCGCCACAACAGTGCGCTGCTGAACAACGCCACCTCCCTCAACTCCGGCTCGCAACCGGTGGACCTGGACATGATCCCCACCGCCCTGGTGGATCACATCGAAGTCCTGCGTGACGGCGCCTCGGCGCAATACGGGTCGGACGCCATCGGCGGCGTGATCAACATCGTGCTCAAGCAAACCGACCACGGCGGCAGCTTGTCCACCACCTACGGCCAGAACTATGAAAACGGCGACGGCGAAACCGTGCGTCAAACCGGCAATGTCGGCCTGGCCCTGCCCAACGACGGTTTCATCAACCTCGCCCTGGACGTGAAGAAACAGGACGTCTCGGACCGTTCCGATGCGGCGCCATATACCGATAGTGCCGGCAACACCAGCCAACGCCACACCTACTACGGCACCGGCTTGCCCGAGGCGAAGAACTTCAGCCTGGGCTACAACGCCGAGCTGCCGGTCGCCGACGCGCTGACCCTGTACTCGTTCTCGACCTACACCCACCGCAACTCGGAAAAGCCCCTGGCGTTCCACCAGCCGCCGTCGTTCAACGGCATCCAGACCCCGTACCCGGAAGGTATCGAAGACAACCTGCGCTTCATCGAAGACGACTTCCAGGTGGCGTTCGGCGGCAAGGGCCAGGCCGCCGGCTGGGACTATGACCTGTCGAGCACCTACGGCCAGGACCATGCCCGGGCCACCCTCACCGACACCTACAACCTGAGCTACGGCCCGAACTCACCGACCTCGGTCGACACCGGCGTAAAAACTTTCAGCCAGTGGACCAACAACCTCGACCTGACTCGCGCCTTCGACCTCGGCCTGTACAAGCCGACGCAGATTTCCTGGGGCCTGGAACAGCGCTACGAAGACTACAAGATCGGCAAGGGAGACCTCGCCTCCTACGCCAGCGGGCCGTTCGACACCGGTGCCAACGGCGCGATCATTCCACCCGGGACCATTTCCGGTGCCGGTACCACCCCGGCCGACGCCGCCGAAAAAAGCCGCATCAGCCTCGCGGGCTACGGCGAGATCGGCCAGGACCTCACCGACAAATGGCATGTGGACCTGGCCGGGCGCTACGAGCACTACAACGACGGCTCGGGCACCACCACCAACGGCAAGTTCTCCACCCGCTACCAGTTGACCCCGATCCTGGCCTTGCGCGGCACCGTCAGCACCGGGTTCCGCGCACCGTCCCTGGCCCAGCAGATCTACAGCTCCACCTCGCAAACCAGCGTCAACGGGCAACTGTTCGACTACCGCAACGTGGCGGTGAACTCCGATGTGGCCAAGGCCTTGGGCGCGACCACCCTCAAGCCTGAAAAGTCGACCAACTACAGCATCGGTCTGACCCTGCAACCCACTGACAACACCAACATCACCCTGGATGCCTACCAGATCGTGATCAAGGACCGCATCGCCCAGACCGGTTACCTGGGCGGTACGCCGCAGATCAGCGCGATCCTCGCCGCAGCCGGGCTCAACCCGAACCAGGCGGTGACCTACTTCACCAACGCCCTCGACACCACGACCCGTGGCGTCGACCTGGTGGGTGACTACCGCCAGGACATCGGTGCCTATGGCAGCCTGAAATATAGCGCCGGCTTCAACTGGAACACCACCCAGATTGACTCGATCCACGCCTCGACCGTGGCCACACAGGCCCTCGGCCCGGACGGTGGTTATGGCCGCCAGCGCCAGGGCAACCTCAAGTACGGCTTGCCGCAATCCAAGCTGCTGCTGGGCACCACCTGGACCTACGACAAAGTCGAAACCAGCCTCAACCTGACCCGCTACGGCTCGTACACCGAGTACGGCACCGCCGAGATCTACGACCGCAACTTCGCGCCGACCTGGATCACCGACCTGAACATCGACTACCACCTGACCAAAGCCGTGACCCTGAATGCGGGGGCCAACAATCTGTTCAACAAATACCCGAAACGCACCGACCTGGTAAGCAGCTCCGGCGGCTTCCCGTACGGTACCTTTTCGCCTTACGGCACCACCGGTGGCTATTGGTACACCGGCGTGACGTACGCCTTTTGACCCAGCCCGCGGGGCCGGTTCGCCGGCCCTGCGCCTGACCTTTTGCGGGAGCCTGTCCATGACCCGACGTACCGATCAACTCAAGCTGGGGGCCTTCCTGGCCAACAGCGGCCACCATGTATCGGCCTGGCGCCACCCCCTGGCCCAGGCGGATGCCAGCCTGGATTTCGAGCACTTCAAACACATCGCGCAAACCGCCGAACGCGGCAAATTCGACGCCTTGTTCGTCGCCGACGTGGTCGCCTTATGGGGCCATCATCACGACGCCCTCAGCCGCACTGCCCGTGCCGAACACTTCGAACCCTTGACCCTGATGGCCGCTTTGGCAGCCGTCACGAGCAACATCGGCCTGATCGCCACCGCCACCACCAGCTACAACGAGCCGTACCATATCGCCCGCAAGTTCGCCTCCCTCGATCACCTGTCCAAGGGGCGCGCCGCCTGGAACCTGGTGACCTCGGTGGTCTCGGATGAGGCCTGGAACTTCGGCCGCGAAACCCATATCGACCATGGCGACCGCTACCAGCGCGCCGAAGAATTCCACGACGTGGTCAAGGGCCTCTGGGACAGTTGGGACGACGACGCCTTCACCCGCGACAAGGCCAGCGGGGAGTATTTCGACCCGGCCAAACTGCACACCCTGAATCATCGCGGCGAACATTTTTCCGTACGTGGCCCACTCAACGTCGCGCGCCCTCCACAGGGCCATCCGGTGTTGGTACAGGCCGGTGCGTCGGAACCCGGCAAGGCCCTCGCCGCCCGCGTCGCCGAGCTGATTTTTGCGGTCAACCATGACCTCACGGGCGCCCAGGCTTTCTATCAAGACATCAAGCAACGCGCCGCCGCCTTTGGCCGTGACCCCGACCACATCAAGATCCTGCCCGGTGTCACCCCGTTTATTGGCGAAACCCGCGAACAGGCCCAGGCGCTGTTCGAAGAATTCCAGGCCCTGGTGGACCCGGTGCTGGGCCTGCGTTTCCTGGCCGACACCCTGGGCGATGACATCGACCTGTCGGGCCACGACCTCGACGGCCCGCTGCCGGAAACCCCGGTAGGCCAGCGCGGCAGCCGTCGCGACAAACTACTGGAACTGGCCCGCAGCCAGAACCTGAGCATCCGCCAGTTGTACCTGCACCTGACCGCCGGCAACCCGGTGATCGGCACCGCCGAAGACATCGCCGACTTCTTCGAGCAGTGGTTCGAAGCCCGTGCCTGTGACGGGTTTAATGTGTTCTTCCCGTACTTCCCGGGCGGTATCGACCTGTTCGTCGAGCAGGTGATCCCACTGCTGCAGCAACGCGGGCTGTTCCGCACCGAATACGAAGGCACCACCCTGCGGGAAAACCTCGGCCTGCCGCGCCCGGCCAATCGCTTTACCCAGGGAGTCACACCATGAAGCACAGCGCATGGATGCTGGCCGTCGGCAGCCTGTTCGTCTCGAAGGCCTTTGCCCTGAACATTTTGCTGAGCAACGACGACGGTTATCAGCACCCCAATATTCGCGCCCTGTACACCGAGCTCAAGGCCCAGGGGCATACAGTGCGGATTGCCGCACCGCAGGCCGACCAGAGCGCACGGGGCGGTGCGTTTTTCTTTGGTCGCGAAGTCACCGTTGGCCATGACGACGACCCGGCCTACCCCGACAGTTACTACATCAGCACCACTGAAAACGGCGTGTGCCAAAGCCCCGAATGCGCCGGCAAAGACGTGCAGATCGAAATCAGCGGCACGCCGGTGATGGCCTTGCTGATGGGCCTGAAAAAAGTCATACCCCACCCCGACCTGGTGATCGTCGGCCCTAACCCCGGGAATAACCTGGGGGCGATCAACAGCGCTTCCGGCACCTTCAACGTCGCCAGTGTCGCGGTGCAGGCGGGCATTCCGGCGTTGGCGGTCAGCACCGATTTGAAAGAGACAGACCCACAACGCGCGGCACTGCTGGTGGCGAAGCTGGTCAATGCCCTGGACCAGCATCGCCAGCCCGACGGCGCGCTCTTGCCCAAGGGCCTGGGCCTGAATATCAACCTGCCAAAAGCCCCACAGATCAAGGGCGTGAAACTCACCCGCATCGGCAGCTATGTGGGTTTTGAAGCGGTGTACACCGACGACCTCAAGCAATTCAAGCTGCCGGGCAAGCCGGGCATCGGCTTCCAGTACAGCCCCGCCGCCACCGCCGAGCAGCAGAAGCAGGATGAGGCGGTATGGCTCAACAAGGGTTACCTGACCATCAGCCCGTTCAGCGGCCTGCCGGAGTCGATCAATGCCGGTCCCGCGCTGCAAACACAACTGGCCCGCGAGGTGCTGCCATGAGTTCGAGTTTTTCCCTGGGGTTTCTCAGCCGGGTCTACAGCCCCGGCTTCGAGCCCAAGGTCTACCGCGACACCGTGGAGTTGTTCAAGGTCGCCGAAGAGCTGGGCTTTGACAGTGGCTGGGTGGCGCAGCACCACTTCGCCAGCGAGAACGGCCGCCTGCCCTCGCCCCTGGTATTGCTCGCCGCCATCGCCCAGCGCACCCGTAGGATCAGCCTGGGCACCGGGATAATCGTGCTGCCCCAGGAAGCGCCGCTGCGCCTGGCGGAAGACGCCTCGGTGCTGGACCTGTTGAGCAATGGCCGGCTGGAGCTGGGCCTGGGTGCGGGTTTTGATCCCGACACGTTCACGGCATTCGGTCGTGAGCCTGAGGCGCGCCACCGCGACTATGAGCAGCACCTGCAACAGTTAATCCATGCCTTGGGCAACGCACCACTGACCGACAGCGGCTCGCGCCTGTTGCCACGGGCAGCCGGCCTTGGGCAGCGAATCTGGGAAGCCACCTCACGGGTGGAACTGGTGGCCGAGCGCGGCCACGGCCTGATCATGGCGCCCAACCCGCACCTGCCGCCTGAAGCCGGGGTAGAACTGGTCAACCGCTATCGCAACGCCTGGACCGGTGACAACGGCACCCCGCCCCGCGTCACCCGGGTACAGGCGCTGATCCCGAACCCGGACGCCGCCACGCGCAACGATATCCAGGCCTACGTGCAACGCCAACAGAGCATCGGCGTGTACAAGGCGCCGGTGGATGATGATTTCGACACCACCCTCAGGCGCCTCGGCATCCTGCACGGCCCGGTCGAGCAGATCATCGAGCAGTTGCAGCAAGGCCCGAGCCTGACGGCCAACGACCACCTGGTGCTGCAAGTACAGACCGCCAGCACCCCGCTGCGGGATGCGATCCGCGCCCTGGAAATCATCCGCGAACAGATCGCCCCGGCCCTCGGCTGGCAACCGACACTGCCCCAAGGAACCCTGACATGAGCTTCAAACTGGGCTTTCTCAGCCACGCCTTTGGTGACGATCCACAGCAGGTCTACCGCGACCTGATCGAACAATTCGAAGTCGCCGAGGCCCTGGGTTTCGACGGTGGCTGGATTGCCCAGCACCACCTGAGCAATGGCTTTGGCCGGCTGCCGTCGCCGCTGGTATTGCTGGCGGCGGTGGCCGAGCGAACCCGGCATATCGAACTGGGCACCGGAGTGATCGTGCTGCCTTTCGAAGACCCGATCCGCCTGGCGGAAGACGCCAGTGTGCTCGATGCCCTGAGCGGCGGCCGGGTGCAGCTGGGCCTGGGCAGCGGCGGCGCCAACCTCGACAATTTCAGCGCGTTTGGCCGTGATGCCGTGCAACGCCAGGTCGACTTCAGCGACCACCAGCAGCAGGCCCAGCAGTTACTCGACGGCGAGCCGTTGACGCCCCACAGCCCGCTGACCCTGCAACCGCCAGCAACCGGCTTGAGCAGCCGCTTGTGGCACTCCCACGGCAGCCTCGAAGGCGCGGCATACACCGCCAGCCAGGGCAACGGCCTGCTGCTGGGCACCGCCACCCACGATCCGCTGACGGTGCAGAAACCCCTGGCCGATGCTTACTTGAACGCCTGGACCCGCACCGATCGCCCACCGAGAATCGGCGTGGTGCGCGCAATTTTCCCGGCAGCGGATCGCGCCAGTGCCCAAGCGGAACTGGCGGTGGATATCGAGCGCCACATCCCGCGCCTGCAACGCGAGGGCCTGATTGATCAAGCCGTGGACCTGCAGGAGCACCTGCGCCTGATGAACGTGCACCACGGCCATCCCGACGAAGTGATCGCCAGCCTGCAACAGGACCCATCCCTGCTGCCCTATGCTGACTACGTGATCGCCGTGGTCCAGGCTGAAAGCTCGACCCAGGCGCAGATCCTCAAGCGCCTGGAAATCATCGCCCGGGACATCGCCCCGGCCCTCGGATGGCGAGGACGAGAGTAGGATGATCAAACGCCCTGAAAGCGTCAGCTCCCGTAGCAGCTGTCGAGTGAAACGAGGCTGCGTAGCGGTGTGTCAGATACACCGCGAACGCAGCCTCGCCGGGGCTCGACAGCTGCTACGACGACGCGTGATGCTGATGCCAAACTATGGAGCCTGTGTATGCCCCTTGAATTCAGTTGGTTGATGCCCCTCTGTACCCCCGACTGGGCGGCGCGGCCGGGGCAATGGATCCAGCTGGCCCAGGCGGTGGAATACGCCGGCATCGACGGCCTGTGGATCCCCGGCGGCGCGCTGTGTGCCGACAGCCTCGGGGTGGCGGCGGCGTTGTGCGCCCACACCCGACGAGTGCAATTGTCGGTGAGCGTACCGCCGGAAGTCATGCTGCCGGCGGCACTGGCCACCACCCTGCAAAGCCTGCAATCGATCAGCAGCCACCGGGTGCGCCTGCACTTGCCCGACGGCGAACAAGGCAGCCTGCGCAGTGCGTTTGGCGAATGGCTGAACCGCGACCAGCGCAGCGAACGCATCGGCGAATACCTGGAGATTCTCCAACAACTGCTGGCACCGAATGACGGCGGCCTGGATTATCAAGGCCGCTATTTCCAACTGGAAAACGCCGGCGTCGCCCGCCGCGAACTGCCCGCGCCGCCACTGGTGCTGGACGACAGCCAAAGCCACGCGCTGGTGGCCGGCCACGCCCAGGTGTGCCTGTTGCGGCCTGGGCATCCGCAGTGGCTGGCCCAGGAGATACAACGCTGGCGCCAGCTTCAGCCGGGCCTGGCCTTTGCCTGCACCTTCGGCCTGGTCATCGGCGACAGCGAGGACCTGGCCTGGGAAACCGCCGCCGCCCTGCTGCCGACCCAGGACCTGCCCAACCACCGCATCGCCACCGTGCCCCGCGACCGACACCCGTTGCGCCAGTGGGAGATCCACCCGAACCTGCTGCAACTGCACCCTGGCCAACCGCTGATCCTGGTGGGCACGCCCCGCCAAATCGCCACGCGCCTGCAGGAACTGCACGGCCTGGGCCTTGGCCACATCATCCTGCAAGGCGGCCCGGCGGTCGGCGAAGTGCTGCGCTTTGGTGAACAGATCCTGCCGCTGCTTTTTCAACACGGCCTGCGCAAGGAGCGACTGCACCATGAACACTGAGGTTCGCCCCCCGATCCAGCTCGACTGGTTCCTGCCCACCAATGGCGACGGTCGCCACCTCACCAGCAGTGGCCTGCCCAAGGTCGGGCTGTTCCAGCAAGGCGAACGTGCCCCCACCCTCGATTACCTGCGCCAGATTGTGCGGGCTACCGAACAGGCCGGATTCGACGGGATCATGGTGCCCACCGCCAGCGGTTTCGAGGATCCGTGGCTGATTACCGCGGTGCTGGCCCAGGAAGTGCGACGGCTTAAATTCCTCCTGACGTTGCGACCAGGCATGGAGCTGCCAGCCTATACCGCCCACCGTGCGGCGACCTTGCAGTTGCTGAGCGAGAATCGCCTGGCGTTGCATGTGGTGACGGGGTCCAGCCGTTTTGAGCAGCGTTCGTTGGGGGATTTTCTCGAACACGATGAGCGTTATGCGCGTACTGCGGAGTTTTTGCAGGTGTTCCAGGCGGTGTGGGCTGGCAAGCAGCCGGCGCATCCGGGACGCTACTACCGCAGTGGGATCAGCACGCCGGTGGCGCCTGGGGCCGAGGTGCCGGCGATCTATTTTGGGGGTGCCTCCGAGGCTGCCGAGCAGGTGGGGGCTGCCCATGGGCAGACGTACCTGATGTGGTGTGAGCCGCCGGCAATGATTGCCGAGCGGGTGGTGCGGATGCGTGAGTTGGCCGCGATGCAGGGCCGGACGTTGCGCTTTGGGTTGCGCTTGCACATCTTTGCCGATCGCACTGACGAGGCGGCCTGGGCGCATGTGGAGCGGCTGTTGGAGGAGATACCCAAGGACGCCATTGACCAGGCGCAGCGGCAGATGGCCAAGTATGAATCGGTGGGTCAGAGTCGCCAGACCGAGTTGATGAAAGGCCGTGGGCGTGGGGCGCGGGAGCTGGAGGTCTCGGCCAACCTCTGGGCCGGTGTGGGCCTGGTACGGGGCGGGGCCGGGACGGCGTTGGTGGGGAGTTATGAGCGGGTGGCGGAGCGGATCGAGGAGTATCACCAGCTCGGGGTGGACAGCTTTATTCTCTCGGGGTTTCCGCATCTGGAAGAGTCGATTCATGTGGGGGCGGAGGTGTTGCCTTTGTTGCGCAGGATTGGGGCTTCGGGGAGGGTTGTTGAGGTGGGTCGGGGTTGATTGAGTACATATCCGTTTCTTCGGTTATGGCTGATATTGGGGTTCCGCTCTTACAGCCAGCCCTTTCAAGGTCTTTGGAAAAAGCCTCAAAACATGATCATTTTTTGACCAAAAGAGATGCTAACTGAACCAAATTCAACTCGTTTTTTTTTTAATTTCAGCCCGGAATAGGCGTAGGACGCGATTTAGGCAAAGACCTTGAAAGGGCTGGCTCTTACAGCGGCTCACTTTTGAAAAGCGCAAAAGTAAGCAAAACGCTCTTGCCCCACCACTCGGCACCTCCGGCCTACC
>NZ_JAXCIS010000152.1:0-9787 GCF_034044025.1 Pseudomonas sp. SED1 | reverse complement strand
TTCAAAAGTGAGCCGCTGTAAGAGCGGAACCAATAGCTGCCATAACCGAAGAAACGGATATGCCCCCTCCCCTCGGTGGATACCGCTAAGGTTGCAGGCTCAAGCCGCATTACGAACCTTGTGCAACGACCCCGCCACCAGCTTGCCAAACGCATCCACCGGCCCTTGCAGGTTGCCAAGAAAATGCGGATAGATCAGCCACAAGTCCATCACCGGCTTGAAGTCCTTCAACGGCATGACCGCCAATTGATCGCGATGGACACTGCGCTCCAGCAACGGCCGTGGCACCAGCCCAAGGCCCA
This sequence comes from Pseudomonas sp. SED1, assembly GCF_034044025.1. Taxonomy (NCBI): domain Bacteria; kingdom Pseudomonadati; phylum Pseudomonadota; class Gammaproteobacteria; order Pseudomonadales; family Pseudomonadaceae; genus Pseudomonas; species Pseudomonas sp. SED1. The sequence goes on along the minus strand of NZ_JAXCIS010000152.1, from coordinate 9,485 downwards.
GGCCGTCAGCCACCAGCCCCAGTTGCAACTCGGTGCCAAAGGTCTCCAGATTGACCCGCAACGCCAGCCCCTGATCCGCCAAGGTACGTTGCAACCCGGCGCGGAACCCACAGCCATCCGGGTTGAGGATCCAGCCATTCTGGTACACGTCCGCCAACTTGCAGGGCTTCTTGGGCAGTTGGCCCGTGCCACAAACCACCACCAATTCCACCTTGCCGAGAGACTCGCCAACGATGTTATCCGGGAATATCTTGCCCGCCGGAAACAGCGCCGCCGCCGCGTCCAGCTCACCACGCTCGATCTTGCCCACCAGTTGGCTTCCCCAACCGGTAGCAACCTGCGCCCGCAGCTCGGGAAACTCACCGCGCAGGTGCTTGAGGGCATCCAGCAACACCACGTCGCCGATGGTCTGCGGCACGCCCAGGCGCAGCACACCGGTGGGCGGCGAATCGGTGGCCACCAGTTCGCGCAGGGCGTCCATTTCCCGAAGGATCGAACGGCACTGCTCATACACCCGCGTACCGATCAGGGTAGGCTTGAGCGGCTTGGTGTTACGGTCGAACAACTCCACCCCCAGCGCCTGCTCGAAGTTCTGCACGCGACGGGTGATGGCCGGCTGGGTCAGCTGCAATGACTCGGCGGCATGGCTGATGGACTGGCAACGAATCACTTCGACAAAGGCATCGATATCGTCAATTTTCATTTGGGCCGCACATAGAGAACAGTCATTAAAATGTGTGAAAAGCATAGTTCCATTACCGGTAGCTGGATAGGCCACCGGGCTGATCGATAACAACCCACGCGACTCAGGCCGGTTCTAAATTACTTTCAGCTATAACCTAATCATTAAAAGACAGCATATTAAGATCAAACATTATGCTTAGATAAAGCCATCACCCTGAACCACCCACGATGGAATTGTCATGACCCAGGCCCGACACCCGGAGAGACTCAGAGCATTCATTGGCGCCCTGGCGGAATTGATCGACGGCAACCCTCGCGAAGGCGACCTGCTGCACCGCGGCGGCAAGCTGCTGGCGCAACTGGTCAGCCACGACGACTGGCTGCCGGACGAGTTTGCCCAACCCAACCCCGAGCGTTATCAGCAATTTCTGCTGCACGCCGATTCGCGCCAGCGCTTCAGCATCGTCAGTTTTGTGTGGGGGCCGGGGCAGGCCACGCCGATCCATGACCATCGCGTGTGGGGGCTGATCGGCATGCTGCGCGGCTCCGAGTATTCCCAGGGCTTTGAGCGTAACTCCGAGGGCGCACTGGTCGCCGACGGCAAGCGCATCCAGCTCGAACCCGGCCAGGTGGAAGCGGTGTCGCCAAAGATCGGTGACATCCATCAAGTCAGCAATGCGTTCAGCGACCAGGTGTCCATCAGCATTCATGTATACGGCGCCAACATCGGTGCCGTACGCCGCGCCGTGTACCAACCGGACGGCAGCGAGAAACTGTTTATCTCCGGTTATTCCAACGCTTTTCTCCCGAACATCTGGGATTTGTCCAAAGACGCCCTGTCCAAAGAGAGCCCTGCCCCATGACTGTATCGAGCCGCAGCTTCGCCCAGATCCGCCAGGCCCTGCTGGACCATGAAGAAGTCGCCCTCGTGGATGTGCGTGAGGAAGCGCCCTTCGCTGAATCCCACCCATTGTTCGCCGCGAATATCCCGCTGTCGAAACTGGAGCTGGAGGCGTACTCACGCATTCCGCGCCTGGACACCCACGTGACCGTCTACGACAACGGCGAAGGCCTGGCGCCGATCGCTGCCCAGCGCTTGCAGGCCCTCGGCTATACCGAGGTCAGCCTGCTGGAAGGCGGCCTGGACGGTTGGCGCAACGCCGGTGGCGAGCTGTTTATCGACGTCAACGTACCGAGCAAGGCCTTTGGCGAGTTGGTGGAAAGCCAGCGCCACACGCCGTCCCTCGCGGCTGAAGAAGTGCAGGCCTTGCTCGACAGTAACGCCGACGTGGTGGTGCTCGACGCCCGCCGCTTTGATGAATACCAGACCATGAGCATTCCCACCGGCATCAGCGTGCCCGGCGCCGAACTGGTGCTGCGCGCCCGTGAGCTGGCACCGGACCCGGCCACCCGCATTATCGTCAACTGCGCCGGGCGTACCCGCAGCATCATCGGCACCCAGTCGCTGATCAATGCCGGCATCGCCAACCCGGTGTCGGCCCTGCGCAACGGCACCATCGGCTGGACCCTCGCCGGGCAAAAACTGCAACACGGCCAGGCTAGACGTTTTGCGCCGACTTCAGAAGAACACCGTCAGATCGCCGCCAAAGACGCCCGCCAAGTCGCCGACAAAGCCCGCGCAGGTCGCGCCACCCTCGCCGACCTGCAACGCTGGCAGCAGGAAGCCGCACGCACCACTTACCTGTTCGACGTACGCACCCCGGAAGAATTCGCCGCCGGCCACCTGTCCGGCTCGCGCTCCACACCGGGCGGCCAACTGGTGCAGGAAACCGATCACGTCGCCAGCGTGCGCGGCGCTCGGCTGCTACTGGCAGATGACGACGGCGTGCGCGCCAATATGTCTGCCTCCTGGCTCGCACAGCTGGGTTGGGACGTGTATGTGCTGGATGACCTGCAACCTGCGGATTTCAGCGAACAGGGTGCGTGGGTCGCGCCTGTTCCGGCGCCGCCACAGGCCGAGCTGATCAGCCCCCAGACACTCGCCGAATGGCAGGCCCATGGCGACACCGTGGTACTCGACTTCACCGCCAGCGCCAACTACGTCAAGCGCCATATCCCCGGTGCCTGGTGGGCGTTGCGCGGGCAGTTGCCCGAAGCCTTGCGCAAGGTGCCTGCTGCCGAACGCTACGTACTGACCTGCGGCAGCAGCCAACTGGCGCGCCTCGCGGTAGCGGAAGTCGAAGCGCTGACCGGCAAACCGGTGTTCCTGCTGGAGGGCGGCACCGCCAGCTGGATCGCCGCGCAGTTGCCCCTGGAAGAAGGCGAAACCCGCCTCGCTTCACCGCGCATCGACCGCTACCGCCGCCCGTACGAAGGCACCGACAACCCAAGGGAAGCCATGCAGGCCTACCTGGATTGGGAGTTCGGCCTGGTGGACCAGTTGGCTCGCGACGGAACACATGGGTTTTATGTGATCTGATGATGCTGGGTACCTGGCGCCCAGCGGCGCTCTCACGCTTTTCGCGAGCAAGCTCGCTCCTACAGCTAATTGAGCAATTTCGGAATGCGCACAAACCCCGGCGGCAGCCCGAACACCTCAACCCCTTGCACGGTGGTTTGCCCGGTGGTGACCACCAGGTTTTCCTCCGGCTGCGACAAGTCTTTGCGATAGGCTACGCGGTGCACGTCGCCCTCCTGCGCAATGGCCGCGGGTGGGACGACAAGCGCCTGGTCATTGCGATAGGTGACGATAGTCAAACGGGCACTCATGCCCAAGCGTACGCGCTGTAGCTGCTCGGGCGTGAGCCGCGCAATCGACAGCGTCACCGCAAACCTGGAGGCACCTTCGTCAGCCAAGGCCAGGCCGTTGACACCCAACACAGAACCGCTCAAACGCTCGCCTTCGAAGCCATCACCGAGCACTTCGACGGCTTGCCCCGGACGCAGTTGATTAACGTCCAGCTCCGAGACTTTTGCCACGACTTTCAGCTGCTCGATGTTAGCCAGGCTCAATAACGGCTGGCCCTGCGCAACTTTGCTGCCGGCTTGTAAAGGCGGCGGCGCTCCAGGCTCAGCGCCCTGTGAGGCGGGCAGCGGGAGCACCACACCATCGAACGGCGCCATTACCTCGCGGCCAGCCAGCAACTGTTGCAACGCCTCATACTTGACTGTGGCGTTAGTCAGTTCCATGTCAGCGATCTGGCGATGTTCACCCGTGCCCTGCTCCAGCACTTGCTTGAGTTCACCGTGCGCGGCAGCCAGCTCCAGGTGCTGCATCTGAACCTGCTGTTTCAAGTCATCCAGCTCGTTGCGGGCAATGATGCCGCGGTCAAACAACTGGCTGCTTTCCTCGAGCTTGTGGGTCAGGTTGCTCATCAGCATCTGGGCGGTGCGCACTGCGCGGCGCGCGCGCACCACGGCACCACCGTTGTCCCACTCTTCAAGCTCGCGCACCGCACGCCGAGCCTTGAGCTGTACAGCCAGGGCTTCACGTAACTGCGTCTGGACCTGCGCCGGATCAATGCTCAACAAGACTTGCCCGGCAGTCACCTGCTGGCCCTCCTCCACCTGTTTGATCAGTACATTGCCGTCAAACGGCGCCGTCAGGATGACGGTGTGATGAGCCTCGATCCGGCCCGCCAGCGCGATCTGCCGTACCAGCGGACCCGGTTGTACCGCCAGCCAATTCGCATCCGATCCGGCGCTGACGCCAGGCGTGCCTGCGCCGAAGATCAGCCCGCCCGTCACCATCGCCAGTAGAACTGCACCGCCCACCAGTAGCTGTCGCGATACGGAGTTTTTAATCATCATTGAGGGCAATCTCCCAGCTCTCCAACGTCATGCCGAGGGTCAACTCCAGGCGGGTCTGGGCATTCAGATAAGCGATCAGTGCACCCAACCGCGCACTCTGTGCGTTACGCAAATCGCCTTCGAAACTGATGACCTGAAAGTTGCTGGAGCGTCCTGCGCCAAGCTTTTCCCGTTCGATGTCCAGCTTGCGTTGTGAAAGGTCGACAGAGCGCCGGGCGATTTCGTACTGGCGCCATAAAGTGCCCAGTTCGCGCACCACCGTGGTGACCTCGGCATCGAGGGCCTGGCGCGCATCAGCCAGGGCGATTTCCTGGGTCTGTTGATTGACCCGCGCCTGCACCTCGGCCTGATAGACGCTGCGATCGCCGAGGGGAATTTCCAACTGCACACCGGCGTAGCGATCCCAGCGCCGGGTTGCGCCGGTGTCATGGCGGTCGACCCTCTGATTGGCCCCCGCCACCAGCGACAGGTCCCAGCGCGACTGGTCCTTGGCGATCACCAGGTTCAATTCCGCCTGCTGGCCTTGCAGCAAGGTCGCCAGGTATTCCGGTTGCTGAACCTGCGCCAACTGCAGCGCCTGCTGGCGGTCAATGTGGGTCTGGGGCGCGTCCAACACTTCGCTGGCCTGTATCGGCATCGACAGATCCAGGGCCAGCAGTCGCAGCAGCGCAACACGGCTGCGCTGCAACTGATTGTGTGCCTCTTCGACGCCCAACTCCTGGGCGGCGATATCAGCCTGGGTCTGTACCACATCAAACTCGGCCATGCGGCCCGCCCGGATCAGCGCCCGATTCACCTCCAGCAAAGAATGAGTACGCTGGAGTGCCTGCTCGACGATGCTCAGTTGCTCCTGGGCATGGAGCAAGTCCCTATACGTGGTGATGATCCCACTGACGGTCTGGGCAACACTGGCCTTGAGGTTCAGACGCCGCGCCTGCTCCGATAGCCTGGCCAGGCGCAGGGGCGCAGTCGTGACCTCACGCCCGGCGCCACGCAGCAGCGGCTGGATCACCGCCAGCTCAAGGCCGTCACTGCGCATCCGGGCCGCCTGTTCGGAGGTATTCATCTGTCGGGTCCAACCCAGGCTCAGGCGGGTACCGTACTCGCCCAACAAATCAGCGCGGGGCGAAAGCTCAGCGTTGCGCGTGCGGTCTTCGCTACCCCGTGTATTGAGGTAGGTACTTTTCAGCGTCAACCTGGGCTTGAAGGCATCCTCGGCGACCTGCAGATCGAATTTTTCTGCGACGCGTTGCAAGTAGCCGCTACGGATACTCGGGTTATTGCGCAAGCCCAGAAAAATCGCTTCGCCGAGGGTAAGGCGGGTCATCTGCTCACCAAGGGAGAGGCTGAAACTGCCCGGCAAGCTGGGTGCACTGACCCCGTCATAATGTTGCAGCGTGCCGTGTCCCGCCGGGCTCAATAAGCCAAGGAACACAGCCAGTACCACCGGGCCCTTACTCTTCACGCAAGGCCTCCACCGGTTGCAGCCTGGCGGCCGCCATGGCGGGGTATAACCCGAAAAACAGGCCCACCAGCAGGGTACTGCCCATCCCCAACGCCAGCGATGACGCGGCGAGGGAAAAACTCCAGCCAGACAAGGATGAGTACGCCCAGGCACACAGGCCACCCAGCAGCGCACCCAACACCGCGCCCACGGCTGTCAGCGACAGCGCTTCCAGCAAAAACAAATAGCGAATGTCCCGGCGACGAGCCCCCAGCGCCATGCGCACGCCGATCTCCTGGCGGCGCTGGGCAACATTCGCCAACATCACATTCATCACCCCCACTCCGCCGCTCAGTAGGGAAACACCGGCGAGCGCCATCAGCAGGTAGTTGAAGGTGCGGTTCTGGCGGGACATCCCTTCGATCATTTGCTGGGCAATCATGATGTCGACGTCGTGCGGCCCGACTACCGACAATAACGCCTTACGCACAGCGGCCGAAAACGCGTTCATGTCCTGGTCGGTCGTGGCACGGATAATCAGCTCATCCACCTGTGCCTGTGCGTCAACACGGCGCATGCCTGCCAGCGGGATAATCAATGACGAACTGGCTCTGACGGGCGCCATCAACCCGTCCGCACGGTCTTGCAAGATGCCAATGACCTGATACAGGTAATCGTTGAGACGCAGGTGATCGCCCACAAACAATGGGCTGCCCTCTGCCGCCAGCACCTGGGCCAGTTGGTGCCCGACAACCACGTAGGTTGCACGCGAGTCAAAGTCAGACAAAAAACGTCCCACCTGCAACTCCAGCCCCATGGCATCAGCCAACTGTGCCGTGCTGCCAACCAACGTCGCGTTCAGGCTGCGTCCTTTGAACACGAATTCCGTACCGGTTTGCGCAATGGGTGCAGCGCTGCGCAGATGAGGAACTATCGAGCGCAGGCCTGCGCTATCAACGTGCAGGTTCGCCCCAATGCCCGGTACATCAGGAAGCCGAACGAGCAGTGTGTCGACCCCCATGCCCTGGAAGATTGCTTCAGCCTCTTGAGCGGCGTTATTGCCGATGTTGATCAAGGCAATGACCGAAGCGCTGCCCATGACAATACCCGCCAGCGCGAGAATCGATCGCTTGCCCAAGCCACGCAGGCTCAAGCCGGCATCGCGAACCAGCTCAACGATTCCCTGCCCGGCCACCGTGTTCACGCAAGGCACTGCCGGTCCTCCTGTACAACTGAGTCGATGACGCGAATCTGTCGATCCAGGCGCCGTGCGATAGCGGGATCATGAGTGACCACGACCAAGGTGGTCCCGTGCTCCCGATTGAGTGACAACAACAGGTCCATGATGTCGTGGGCCGTCTGGTGATCGAGATTACCGGTGGGCTCATCAGCCAGGATCAGAGAAGGTTGCCCCACCAATGCGCGAGCGATGGCCACGCGTTGGCGCTGGCCACCCGACAAGTCCGCAGGACGATGGGCAGACCGATCGCAGAGCCCGACTTGTTCGAGCATCGCCTTTGCACGCAACAAGGCCTCACGGCGACCAACGCCGCGGTAGCTCAGGGGAAGGGCGACATTTTCAAGCGCCGTCATCCGCGCAATCAGGTTGAAATTCTGGAAAACAAAACCGATTTGCCGGTTTCGCAGCGCAGCCAGTTGATCAGTACACGCCGTGAGTACATCGTGGCCAGCAAACCGGTATTGACCGCTGTCAGGCAGATCCAACAGGCCAAGTATATTAAGCAATGTACTTTTGCCTGAACCCGATGCGCCAAGGATCGCACAACTTTCCTTGGCGCCGATAAACAGCGAGGTGCCCTTAAGCACATGACACAGTTTGCCGCCCAACTGATAGCACTTGGTGATCTCTATGAGCGAGATAAACTTATCCAAATGAATATCATCAAGCTGCGCCACTGCCATCGGGTCTTTATTCAGTTATAGCGCGAGGGTGGCAGTGCAACTCGGATCGTTACCACTCTTATCAAAAATGAATTGAAAATTCGCCGTCCGCCCATTCACAGCCGTACGTGAGAGATCGATCGAGTCAATAGTCCCCCAATTCGTGTGCTGCTTCAGGTTATCCGCAGATTTGTGTTGGCTTCCACTGTCAATACTGAGGTTCAGATTGGCCTTGTTACCGGCATTCTGCTTAATATAATGTTTATAAATGTTATACCCAGTCACCTTGACTGTTTTGTGCCCCGTCGACGAGCGAGTCACCATCCCATACGCCGTCCCTCTAAATTGCGGCTGATAAAAGATGCCGCCAGCGTAATAAGCATTGCCCACATTCTTGGTGCAACTCTGCTGAAATTTTGTCGTTGTGGTTGTCACGGCAGGCATGGGATATGGCTTGATACTAATCCCAGAGTTCGCGGTAGCAGACAAAGAAGAAACCGCACAGGCGGCACACAGTAAAATCGGCGCTATTATTTTTTTCATAAACTAACTCACTTATGATTTTTTCTAATTTATTGACACTTGACACCCTCTATCACTCAACAAAGATGCCAGTCCGGAAAATATAAACTTCACCACCGGGCTGACACGTAGGAGTTTCCTTAGCATTTATTTAGAATCGCTGATCAATCTATAAGTATCCAACCAGCAATCAATAACCGGAGTTATGCCAACGTCAGGCTTTCACGCAAGAACTCAATCAACGCCTGCACCGGCCGTGAGCTTTGCCGATGCTGGGGGAACACCGCCGACAGGGCCAGGGCTTCAGGGGCAAAGTCTTCCAACACGGTGACCAGGCGCCCATCTTGCAGGGCCTCGGCGACGATAAAGGTGGGCAGGTAGGTAACGCCCAACCCGGCGATTGCCGAGTCCCGCAGCAACTCACCGTTGTTCACGCGCATGCGCCCGCTGACATTCAACACCAACGGTTTGCCCTTCACCATAAAACGCCATTGCACTTGGCGACTGTGGCCATAGGGCAAGCACGCGTGCTCGGCGAGGTCTTCCGGGGTTTGCGGGGTGCCACATCGGGCCAGGTAGTCGGGGCTGGCGCAGTAGACGCGCTGTACGCTGGCGATGCGGCGGGCAATCAGGGTGGAGTCTTCAAGTGTGCCGATGCGCAGCACCAGGTCGTAGCCTTCGCTGATCAGGTCGACGGGGCGGTCGCTGAGGTCGACTTCCACCGACACGTGGGGATAGCGCTGCAAAAACAGCGGCAACAGGCTGCCCAAATGCGCCATGGCAAACGACAACGGCGCGCTCAAGCGAATGGTGCCGCGGGGCTCGGTGTTTTGCCCGGAGATGCCCTGCTCCACTTGCTCGACTTCACTGAGCAGGCGCAAGGCCGATTCGTAGTAACTCTGGCCCAGCGGCGTGACGTCCAGGCGGCGGGTAGAACGGTTGAGCAGGCGTACGCCCAGGCGTTCTTCCAGCTGGATCAGGCGGCGGCTGACAAATTGCTTGGACAGGCCAAGGTGTTCGGCGGCGGCGGTGAAGCTGCCGGATTCCATGACCTGGCAAAACAGGCGCATGTCTTCGAAGGGGTTCATTGTCTCTGCTCGGTGGACGCTGGGCTGTTTTATAGCCCGCCAGTCGCCACACCACAAATCAAATATCGATACCC
>NZ_JAXCIS010000151.1:0-59433 GCF_034044025.1 Pseudomonas sp. SED1 | reverse complement strand
TTTTGCTTACTTTTGCGCTTTTCAAAAGTGAGCCGCTGTAAGAGCGGAACCAATACCAGCCATCACCCAAATAACGGATATACACCCCATGCCCGCCCAATCTCCCCCCACACAACCCTTACTCACCACTGAGGCAACCTGTCACGCGGCAAAAGACCACGCCTTGCTCTCGCGAAAATGGGACTACTCTTTCAGCAATGCTTGATCCAGATCAAAACCTTCGCCGGGATTGCTCTGGCGGCCGCAAGGCCAGAATCCCTGCGTGGTTGGTATAAAAAGAAACGAATTTGAATTCGCCACACTCCATATCCGTGGGGGCAGTGGGTGCAGGCCTCCAGCCAGCATTCTGTATTACCTGACAGAGGAAGACTTATGTTCGGTTTGGAGGCGCTAGATCTCGCCCGAATTCAATTCGCGTTCACCATCTCATTCCATATCCTGTTCCCGGCCATCACCATCGGCCTGGCCAGTTACCTTGCGGTGCTGGAAGGCCTGTGGCTCAAGACCAACAACGACACCTACCGTGACCTCTACCATTTCTGGTCGAAGATCTTTGCCGTCAACTTCGGCATGGGCGTGGTCTCCGGTCTGGTCATGGCCTATCAGTTCGGCACCAACTGGAGCCGCTTCTCGGACTTCGCCGGCGCCGTCACCGGGCCCTTGCTGACCTATGAAGTGCTCACGGCATTCTTCCTTGAAGCCGGCTTCCTGGGGGTCATGCTGTTTGGCTGGAACAAGGTCGGACGCAAGCTGCACTTCTTTGCCACGGTGATGGTAGCCGTCGGCACGCTGATCTCGACCTTCTGGATTCTCGCCTCCAACAGCTGGATGCAGACGCCACAGGGTTTTGAAATCATTGATGGCCGGGTGATTCCTACCGACTGGCTTGCCGTGATCTTCAACCCGTCGTTCCCCTACCGCCTGATGCACATGGCCACGGCAGCCTTCGTCGCGACCGCGTTCTTCGTCGGTTCTTCGGCGGCCTGGCACTTGCTGCGCGGCAAGGACAACCCGGCGATCCGCACCATGCTGTCGATGGCGATGTGGATGGCGCTGATTGTCGCGCCGATCCAGGCGGTCATCGGTGACTTCCACGGCCTGAATACCCTCAAGCATCAGCCGGCGAAGATCGCCGCGATTGAAGGCCACTGGGAGAATATCGGCGACGAGCCCACGCCGTTGATCCTGTTCGGCTGGCCGGACATGAAAGCTGAAAAAACCAAGTTCGCGGTGGAAATCCCGTACCTCGGCAGCCTGATCCTGACTCACTCCCTGGACAAGCAGGTGCCGGCCCTCAAGGACTTCCCGCCTGAGGATCGTCCGAATTCGACCATCGTGTTCTGGTCGTTCCGGGTCATGGTGGGCCTGGGCTTCCTGATGATTTTCACCGGCCTGTTCAGCCTCTGGCTGCGCCGTGGCGACAAGATGTACACGTCCAAGCCGTTCCTGTACCTGGCGCTGTGGATGGGCCCGTCCGGCCTGATCGCGATTCTCGCCGGTTGGTTCACCACCGAAATCGGCCGGCAGCCGTGGGTGGTCTACGGGCTGATGCGCACGGCGGATGCTTCGTCCAACCACAGCTTTGCGCAGATGAGCATCACGTTGGTGTTGTTTGTGGTGGTGTATTTCGCGCTGTTCGGCGCGGGCCTGGGCTACATGATGCGCCTGGTGCGCAAAGGGCCTGTGACCCACGAAAGCACCGAGCCTACTCACGGTGGCGCTGGGCAGAAACGCACACCGGCGCGTCCGTTGTCGGCGGCTGATGACAGTGCCGATGCCGATCACGGCGACACCTTGAACAAGGGGAACTGAGCCATGGGTATTGATCTTCCGCTGATCTGGGCCGTGATCATCATCTTCGGCATCATGATGTACGTGGTCATGGACGGCTTCGACCTGGGGATCGGCATTCTCTTCCCGTTCATCCCGGGCAAGACTGACCGTGACGTGATGATGAACACCGTCGCCCCCGTGTGGGACGGCAACGAAACCTGGCTGGTACTCGGCGGCGCGGCGTTGTTTGGCGCCTTCCCGCTGGCTTATTCGGTGGTGCTCTCGGCGCTGTACCTGCCGCTGATGCTGATGCTGATCGGGCTGATCTTTCGCGGCGTGGCGTTTGAATTCCGCTTCAAGGCCAAGGACGACAAGCGTCACCTGTGGGACAAGGCCTTCATCGGCGGCTCGCTGGCGGCGACGTTCTTCCAGGGCGTGGCGCTGGGGGCGTTCATCGATGGTATCCCGGTGGTCGACCGCCAGTTTGCCGGCGGTTCACTGGATTGGCTGACGCCGTTCACGATGTTCTGCGGGGTGGCCTTGATCGTGGCGTATGCGCTGCTGGGTTGCACCTGGCTGATCATGAAGACCGAAGGCAGCTTGCAGGAGAAGATGCACAACCTCGCGCGGCCCCTGGCATTCGTGGTGCTGGCGGTGATCGGTATCGTCAGCCTGTGGACGCCGCTGGCTCATCCGGAAATCGCCTCGCGCTGGTTCACCCTGCCGAATCTGTTCTGGTTCCTGCCGGTGCCGATTCTGGTGCTGGTGACCATGTACGGCCTGATTCGCGCCGTGGCCCGTAATGCGCATTACACGCCGTTCCTGCTGACGCTGGTGCTGATCTTCCTCGGCTACAGCGGTCTGGGGATCAGCCTGTGGCCGAATATCATCCCGCCATCGGTATCGATCTGGGACGCCGCCGCGCCGCCGCAAAGCCAGGGCTTCATGCTGGTGGGCACCTTGTTCATCATCCCGTTCATCCTGGGCTACACCTTCTGGAGCTACTACGTGTTCCGCGGCAAGGTCACCCACGAAGACGGTTATCACTAGGAGGATTGACTCATGTCCGGCAAACCTTCGTTGCACGACATCGAACAGGCCGAGAAAAAGCCGCTCTGGCAGCGTCTGGGCTGGCTGGCGATGATCTGGACCGGCAGCGTCCTGGCCCTGTTCGTGGTGGCCAGCCTGATGCGCATGTTCATGAATGCCGCGGGCCTGACCACCCACTGACATCCCGTTGTAAATATTGCCCTCCTTTATGGAGGGCTTTTTTATTTGCGCGCCTTGAGAATCACGAACTTCGGCGTCGCCGCCACTTGCTCGACACCGCGGAACAAACGCGCCAGCTTGCTGTGATAACCCAAGTGCCGGTTGCCGACGATATACAGGGCGCCGCCTACTACCAGCGCTTCCCGTGCCTGCTGGAACATGCGCCAGGCGAGGAAATCACCCACCACTTGCTGCTGGTGGAACGGCGGATTGCACAGCACCACGTCCAGTGATTGCGGCTCCTGATCGGCCAGGCCGTCGCCGGGGCGAATCAGCACGTCGCGCTCGCCCAGGGCCGCGCGCCAGTTCTCGGCGGCCGATTGCACCGCCATATAGGACTCATCCACCAGCGTGTACTGCGCCTCGGGGTTTTGCAGCGCGCTGGCAATCGCCAACACACCGTTGCCGCATCCCAGGTCTGCCACGCGGGCGCTGCCCAGGTTTTGTGGCAAGTGCGGCAGGAAGGCCCGGGTGCCGATGTCCAGGCCTTCGCGGCAGAACACGTTGGCGTGGTTGAGCAGTTCGATGGCCGGGGTGTCCAGGCTGTAGCGCGTCGGGTAGGGCGATACTGCGTGCGGCCGGTCGGCCAGGGTGGCGATCAGCAGGCGGGCCTTCTTGACCGCAAGAGAGGCGTGCATCGGCCCGATAAAGCGCTCCAGCAATTCACCGGCGGCGCGAGGCAAGTGCTTGACCATCGCCCCAGCAATGACCTCGGCGCCAGGTGCCAGCTGGCCTTGCAGGTGAATCAGTTGTTCTTCGAGCAGGGCCAGAGTCTTCGGCACGCGGATCAGTACGCGGTCGAACGGCCCGGCTGGGGTCTGGCTGGCGGGCAGGAACGTTACCGCGTCGAAGGTCTTGCCGTTGCGCGCCAGGTTCTTCTCCAGGCCCAGGGCACCGAGGAACGAGTCACCACTGGATGTCAACTGCACATGCCCTTCGAGGCTGGCCGCCAGGGCGCCGAAACTGTCGTTGAGCACCAGTACGCGGGTCGCCGGCGTCAGCTGTTGTTCCGCCAGGTAGCTGAGCAAGTACTCATCGGCTGCATCAAACGCTTGCAGCGGGTCGTTGTGCTGTTCTGGCTGACGGATCAGGTCGAGTTGGGCGAAGGGGCTGTCGAGCAGGGGCATGGCAGGGGAGACTCTGGGTAAGCGAACCATCGGGGTGAACGGCGACAGGAGGCTCATCAGGCACTCGCGTCATCACCGGGAACTGGTCGCAAATGTTACGTTTTTTTCCCCTGGATTACATTCGGTGTTTAAAACAACCCGCATTTCACTGCCGTGATCACTGCGGCAATCTTGTTACTGACCCCGAGTTTCTTCATTGCACTGCTGATATGGAAACCGACCGTGCGTTCGGAAAGGCACAGGATGGTGGCGATGTCGGAGGCGGTCTTGCCCATGGCCGACCATTGCAGGATTTCGGTTTCCCGCGGGGTCAATTTACTGGGGGCTTGCGGGCTAGGAGCGTCAGCATACTTTTTTGCGACGACCGCATGCATCGCGTGGCAAATCCAAAGTACTTGCCCGGCTTTTTCATAGAGTTCTTCAGGTCCCACAGGGACGGAGGTACGGGCCAAGGTCAGCATGCTGAAAACACCCTGGAAGTCATGGATCGACTGTGTCCATCCAAAATTCAGGCCGTGGGTTTGGGCATGAACCCATAAGTCCGGTACCGAGGAAAAGATTTTCTCTTCCCAGACGATGGGTAGAACCGAGCGTTTGCAGTGTGCAACAACAGGATCCAGATCAAAGTAGTGTTGTTGTTTGTACAGCGTATTCCACTCATTTGAATAGTTGTTGAGGTTGACGGTTTTCGTTTGGTTGTTGGGTAGATGAGAACTAAGGGTGAATGCGCAGTATTGGAAGCCAAGCTCGTAGGTAAGGTTGAGGGCGGCTTCGTACATACTGGTTATTTCGCTTTCGCCTTCGAGTTTGGGAACGCGAGTGTTGTGCCAGTTGATCATCGGTAACGCTCCATGTGCACGGTTTTTCATGGGGTACTTCCAGTCCCCCCGGTTACGACATGAAAAATTAGTGTAGGACAACGGCTACAGTTCGAAATGAAAATTCTGTTATTTTCGGCTGTGCTTTTAGTCCAAGAGTACCTGTACAAATTAAAATCGGTGTACAAGTTGCCGAGCGCGATAAAGGTTTTTCCATTTTTTTGAAGGGCTTGCTGTGAGTGTTACTTATTAATATTTAGTTGCATTTCATCATCTAGCGTCTTGTCGGAGTGCGGCTAATAGCCAAATGTTTAGTACCGTCCAGCGTTTGCCGATTTGTGCTTGTGGAAAAATCGTTGGCCAAGACCTCTGCGCAGCGGCAATGCCAGCACAAACCATCGGTGTTTCCAGGCGCTGCTTTGAGGGACACTAGGGGCCTCTGCAAATGGAGTTTCCCATGACGGCCAGTGCTGAAAAATACACCCGCCAGACCCTGCTCGACGTGCAATCGCTGACCCCCAGCCTGTTTACCCTGCGCACTACCCGAGACCCGGGCTTTCGCTTTCGCGCCGGGCAGTTCGTGCGCCTGGGGGTGACCAAGGCCGATGGCAGCATTGTGTGGCGTGCTTATTCGGTGGTGTCCTCGCCCTTTGATGAGTACCTGGATTTCTTCTCCATCGTGGTACCAGGTGGCGAGTTCACCAGTGAGCTGAGTCGCCTGCGGGAGGGCGATACCTTGCTGGTGGAGCGCCAGGCCACGGGCTTTTTGACCCTGGACCGGTTTGTGGATGGTCGTGATCTGTGGCTGTTGGGCACCGGGACCGGTATTGCACCGTTTCTGTCGATCCTGCAGGACTTCGAGGTGTGGGAGAAATTCGAGCGGATTATCCTCGTCTATAGTGCCCGCGAAGCAACGGAGCTGGCTTACCAGTCGTTGATCCATGAGCTGGGCGAACGAGAGTACCTGGCAGAGCACGCCCACAAGCTCACTTACATTCCGATTGTCACCCGTGAGCAACATCCGGGCGCGTTGAACGGTCGGATTACTACCCTGATCGAGAATGGCGAGTTGGAGCGCGCCGCAGGTGTGGAGCTGACCCCTGAGCATTCCAGAGTGATGATTTGCGGTAACCCGCAGATGATCGACGACACGCGTCAGCTGCTGAAACAGCGTGACATGCAACTGAGCCTGACCCGCCGCCCGGGGCAGGTCGCGGTAGAAAACTATTGGTAAAACAAAGGCGCCCTGCAGGCGCCTTTACTTTATTTGCCGAGCTTACTCGGGCTTGCTGTTCTGTGCCTTGAGCAGATCGCGGATCTCCCCGAGCAGCACTTCTTCCTTGGTCGGAACCGGCGGCAGGCTAGGCGCCACGGCCTCTTCACGCTTCAGGCGGTTGATGGCCTTCACGCCCATGAAGATCGCAAACGCGACGATCACAAAGTCGATCACGCTCTGGATGAACTTGCCGTACGCCAGCACCACGGCAGGCGCATCGCCCTGGGCGGCTTTGAGCGTTACGGCCAGGTCGCCGAAGTCGACGCCCCCGATCAACAGGCCGATGGGTGGCATCACTACGTCGCCTACAAAGGAGGAAACGATTTTGCCGAAGGCGGCACCGATGATAATACCGACGGCCATGTCGACCACATTACCTTTGACCGCGAAGGCCTTGAACTCACTTAACACGCCCATAGGTTATTCCTTGTTACAGATGAGGAGGTAGAAGCCAGTGTAAGACAGTGTGGCGAGGCTTGCTCGACACAACTGCTAACAGTGTCCGTTTTTATCGACACATTAAATCGCAAATAGTTTGCAAAGTGCCACCAATCGCGCGCGGAATACCCGCTATTTCATGGGGTTACCACACTATTTTTTTAATCGGGTTGGTACGGCTTTTCTATTTATCTTCTGACTCGCAGGTCACTAGCCTCTGGAAAGCACAACTCAATGTGCACTAAAAAAACCAGAGGAAACCTCGATGAAAAACCCTATTAGCCGCGGGCCTATTTCTGCGCGACGGGTGTTGCTCGTAGTGAGCGCCAGTCTTCTTTCGCTGTCCGTACACGCCGCCAACCTCACGCGCGACAATGGCGCGGCGGTCGGTGACAATCAGAACTCGCAAACCGCCGGTGCGAATGGCCCGGTCCTGTTGCAAGACGTGCAACTGATCCAGAAATTGCAGCGCTTTGATCGCGAGCGGATTCCGGAGCGTGTTGTGCACGCTCGCGGCACCGGTGCCCACGGTACCTTCACCGTCACCGACAACCTCAGCGACCTGACCAAGGCCAAGGTATTTGCCGCCGGTGAAGCCACGCCGGTATTTGTGCGTTTTTCTGCGGTAGTTCACGGCAACCATTCGCCGGAAACCCTGCGTGACCCCCGCGGCTTTGCTACCAAGTTCTACACCGCTGAAGGCAACTGGGACCTGGTAGGTAATAACTTCCCGACGTTCTTCATTCGCGATGCGATCAAGTTCCCGGATATGGTTCACGCCTTTAAACCAGACCCGCGCACTAACCTTGATGACGATTCCCGTCGCTTTGACTTCTTCTCCCATGTTCCAGAGTCGACTCGTACACTGACCGAGTTGTATTCGGACTCTGGCACTCCTGCCAGTTACCGGGAAATGGACGGTAACGGTGTACATGCCTACAAGTTGATTAATGCCAAGGGCGAAGTGCACTACGTCAAGTTCCACTGGAAGAGCCTGCAAGGCATCAAGAACCTTGACCCTAAACAAGTAGCTGAAGTACAGGGCCGTGACTACAGCCATATGACCAATGATTTGGTCACGCACATTAACAAGGGCGACTTCCCCAAGTGGGACCTGTATGTGCAAGTGCTGAAACCTGAAGAGCTGGCCAAGTTTGATTTCGACCCATTGGACGCCACCAAGATCTGGCCAAACGTGCCTGAGCGCAAAGTCGGGCAGATGGTGCTGAACCGCAACCCGGCCAACGTCTTCCAGGAAACCGAGCAAGTGGCCATGGCCCCGGCCAACCTGGTGCCGGGCATCGAGCCGTCGGAAGACCGCCTGCTGCAAGGCCGGGTGTTCTCCTACGCCGATACGCAAATGTACCGCCTGGGGCCAAACGCCCTGCAACTGCCGATCAACGCACCCCGGGTGACCGTCAACAACGGTAACCAGGACGGCGCGATGAACTTCGGCAAGACCACCACCGGCGTGAACTACCAGCCAAGCCGCCTGCTGCCACGGGAAGAGCCGCAAACCGCGCGTTACAGCCAGTCGGCCCTGTCGGGCAGTACCCAGCAGGCGAAGATCCAGCGTGAGCAGAACTTCAAGCAGGCCGGCGACCTGTACCGCTCGTTCAACAAGAAAGAACGCCAGGACTTGATCGACAACTTCGGCGGCTCCCTGGCCACCACCGATGACGAGAGCAAGCACATCATCCTGTCGTTCCTCTATAAAGCTGATCCGGAGTACGGCACTGGCGTGACCAAAGTTGCCAAGGGCGACCTGGCCCGCGTCAAGGCGCTGGCTGAAAAGCTGACTGACTGATTGGCCCCCGTCGGCGCCCGAGCGGGCGCCGACACCCAGGCAGGAGAAACCCCATGCGTATCTACATCGCGTTATTTACAGCCTTGCTGGCCCTCACGGCCCATGCCGAGTCGCCTGACCCCGAAGCGGTAAAAACCCAGTTGCAGGACTATTACTTCGACGCCGCCCGCCGTGGCGACGTGGAAATGCTCAACACCTTCATCGATTCCGGCTATTCGCTGAACACCCAGGATGAAAAAGGCTACACGGCACTGATTCTCGCCGCCTATCACGGCGAAAGTGCCTACGTGGACCGGTTGCTCGCAGCCGGCGCCGATGCCTGCGTGCAGGACAAACGCGGCAACACCGCCTTGATGGGCGCGATCTTCAAGGGTGAGCTGAAAATCGCCCAGCGCCTGCTCGCCACCGACTGCAACCCCGACCAACGCAACGGTGCCGGACAAACGGCGGCCATGTACGCCGGGCTGTTCAAGCGCGTGGAACTGCTGGATGAACTGAAAGCCAAGGGCGCGGATCTCAACGCCGAAGACCCGAGCGGTAACAGCGCTTCACGCTTGGCCAGTGGTGAAATCCGTACCCCGGCGCCGCGCTGAGCTATCATCGCGGTTTTTCGGTTGGAGGTTCTCAAATGGCAAAGGCCAAGCGCATGTATGGCTGCACGGAGTGCGGCGCGACCTTTCCCAAATGGGCCGGGCAGTGCACGGAATGCGGTGCGTGGAACACCCTGACCGAAACCATGATCGAGAGCGGCGGCGCCGTGGCCCCCAGCGGTCGGTCCGGCTGGACCGGGCAACAAACCCAGATCAAGACCCTGGCCGAAGTCAGCGTCGAAGAAATCCCGCGTTTCTCCACCGCTTCCGGTGAACTGGACCGGGTGCTGGGCGGCGGCCTGGTGGACGGCTCTGTGGTGCTGATTGGCGGTGACCCGGGCATCGGTAAATCCACGATCTTGCTGCAAACCCTGTGCAGCATCGCCAGCCGCATGCCGGCGCTGTATGTCACCGGCGAAGAATCCCAGCAGCAGGTGGCCATGCGTGCGCGCCGCCTGGGCTTGCCCCAGGACCAACTGCGGGTGATGACCGAAACCTGCATCGAAAGCATCATCGCCACCGCGCGCCTGGAAAAACCCAAGGTGATGGTGATCGACTCGATCCAGACGATTTTCACCGAACAACTGCAATCGGCGCCGGGTGGCGTGTCCCAGGTGCGGGAAAGTGCTGCGCTGCTGGTGCGCTATGCGAAACAGAGCGGCACGGCGATTTTCCTGGTGGGCCACGTGACCAAAGAAGGCGCGCTGGCTGGCCCACGGGTGCTGGAGCATATGGTCGACACCGTGCTGTATTTCGAAGGCGAGTCCGACGGGCGGTTGCGTTTGCTGCGGGCGGTGAAGAACCGGTTTGGCGCGGTCAACGAGCTGGGTGTGTTCGCCATGACTGACCGCGGCTTGAAAGAAGTCTCCAACCCGTCGGCGATTTTTCTCACCCGCGCCCAAGAAGAAGTCCCGGGCAGTGTGGTGATGGCAACGTGGGAAGGCACCCGCCCGATGCTGGTGGAAGTGCAGGCGCTGGTGGACGACAGCCACTTGGCCAACCCGCGCCGCGTCACGCTGGGCCTGGACCAGAACCGCCTGGCGATGTTGCTGGCGGTATTGCACCGCCATGGCGGCATTCCCACCCATGACCAGGACGTGTTCCTCAACGTGGTGGGCGGGGTCAAGGTGCTGGAAACCGCGTCCGACCTGGCGTTGATGGCGGCAGTGATGTCCAGCCTGCGCAACCGGCCGTTGCCCCACGACTTGCTGGTGTTCGGCGAGGTGGGTTTGTCGGGTGAAGTGCGCCCGGTGCCCAGCGGTCAGGAGCGCCTGAAGGAAGCAGCCAAGCACGGCTTCAAGCGCGCCATCGTGCCCAAGGGCAATGCCCCGAAAGAAATGCCACCTGGGCTGCAAGTGATTGGGGTGACGCGCCTGGAGCAGGCGCTGGATGCCCTGTTCGAATAGACGCCAGCCACCCATCGCCTAAGTGGGAGCCGGGCTTGCCCGCGATGGTGGTGTATCAGCTAATTGATATGCAAACTGACACACCGCCATCGCAGGCAAGCCAGCTCCCACATGTTCAGATCTCCAGCAAGGCGGCGAATTCCCGCTCCAGCTCTGCCTGATCACCGAGGTTCAGCTCGATTATCCGCCGCAGGTGGCTGATGGAGTCGAGGTCGATGTGCTCGCACACAAAACCGAGCTGCCCATGATCATCATGGGTCAGCCGCACCTGCATCTTCACCTCGGTCTCGGCGTCCAGATGAATGTCCACGTCGAACGATTCGTAGCGATGGCCTTGCCAGTCCTGCGGCCGTTGCACCAGCAATCCCTTGAGCGACAAATCTACCAATTGCACCGACCAGACATGGCCGTCTTGCGTGAGCTCGGTCTTGGCATCGAAGGCAATGCGTCGAAAACGGCGACGGTCTGAAGGCTGTTCGCTCATGGTGAAACCCTCTGTGGATAAAAGAATTGTAGCCGTGCGCCATCATGGGACGGTTTTTTCTGCTTTTTTCGCCCCGGCAAGGCTCTAGACCAACGTAGGGGGGTGGCCTTTAAGGCCAGTAGCGCTAAACTCGGGATGGCTGTCTTTCTGTCCACCCTGGCTGGAATATAAAAATGAAAAATAATAATAGCCTGCTACGCCATCTACCCTGGCTGCTGCTGGCAATCGTAGGAGCGTGCGCCCTGGGCGTAGTGGCCTTGCGCCGCGGCGAGGCGATCAACGCCTTGTGGATTGTGGTCGCAGCAGTGGCCATTTATCTGGTTGCTTACCGTTACTACAGTCTGTTCATCGCTAACCATGTGATGCAGCTCGATCCACTGCGGGCTACCCCCGCCGTGGTCAACAACGACGGTCTGGACTACGTGCCGACCAACAAACATATCCTTTTCGGTCACCACTTCGCGGCAATCGCCGGCGCCGGGCCTTTGGTCGGCCCGGTACTGGCAGCGCAGATGGGCTACCTGCCCGGCACCTTGTGGCTGATAGCCGGTGTGGTGCTGGCGGGCGCGGTGCAGGATTTCATGATCCTGTTCCTCTCCACCCGTCGCAACGGCCGTTCCCTGGGGGACATGGTCCGCGAAGAAATGGGCCGCATTCCCGGGACCATCGCGCTGTTTGGCTGCTTCCTGATCATGATCATCATCCTCGCGGTGCTGGCGCTGATCGTGGTCAAGGCCCTGGCCGAAAGCCCGTGGGGCATCTTCACGGTGATGGCGACCATCCCGATCGCGATGTTCATGGGCATCTACATGCGCTACATCCGCCCGGGCCGTATCGGCGAAATCTCGATTGTCGGCGTGCTGTTGCTGCTGGGCTCGATCTGGCTGGGCGGGCAGATTGCCGCTGACCCGGTGTGGGCCAAGGCGTTCAGCTTCACCGGGATCCAGATCACCTGGATGCTGGTGGGTTATGGCTTTGTCGCCGCCGTGTTGCCGGTGTGGCTGATCCTCGCGCCACGTGACTACCTGTCTACTTTCCTGAAAATCGGCACCATCATCGCCCTGGCGATTGGCATCCTGGTGACCATGCCCGACCTGAAAATGCCGGCGCTGACCCAGTTCATCGATGGCACCGGCCCGGTGTGGAAGGGCGGTCTGTTCCCGTTCCTGTTCATCACCATTGCCTGTGGCGCGGTCTCGGGTTTCCACGCACTGATCTCCTCGGGCACCACGCCCAAGTTGCTGGCCAATGAAGGGCACGCCCGTTACATCGGTTACGGCGGCATGTTGATGGAGTCGTTCGTGGCCATCATGGCGATGGTTGCCGCTTCTGTGATCGAGCCTGGCGTGTACTTCGCCATGAACAGCCCGGCCGCCATTGTCGGTGCTGACGTGGTGACCGTTGCGCAAACTGTCAGCAGCTGGGGTTTTGCGATTACCCCGGAAGCGTTGCAGGCGGTGGCGCATGACATCGGTGAAACCACCATCCTGGCCCGTGCCGGTGGTGCGCCGACCCTGGCGGTCGGTATCGCGCAGATCTTGCACAGCGTCCTGCCGGGTGAAAACACCATGGCGTTCTGGTACCACTTTGCGATCCTGTTCGAAGCGCTGTTCATCCTGACCGCAGTCGACGCCGGTACCCGTGCCGGTCGCTTCATGCTTCAGGATTTGCTCGGCTCCTTCGTGCCGGCGCTCAAGCGTACCGAGTCCTGGACCGCCAACCTGATCGCTACCGCAGGTTGTGTGGCGATGTGGGGTTACCTGCTGTACCAAGGCGTGATCGACCCACTGGGCGGCATCAATACCTTGTGGCCGCTGTTCGGTATCTCCAACCAGATGCTGGCCGGTATCGCGCTGATGCTCGCTACCGTTGTGCTGATCAAAATGAAACGCCAGCGCTACATCTGGGTGACCATGCTGCCGGCTGTCTGGCTGCTGATCTGCACCGTGACCGCCGGCTTCATCAAGCTGTTCGACGCCAACCCGGCGATCGGCTTCCTGTCCCTGGCCAAGAAATACAGCGACGCCCTGGCCGGCGGCCAGATCCTCGCACCGGCCAAGAGCATCGACCAGATGCAACACGTGATCTGGAACGCCTACACCAACGCAACGCTGACGGCGCTGTTCCTGTTCGTGGTCTTCAGCATCCTGTTCTATGCGCTCAAAGTCGGCATTGCCGCCTGGGGCAAAAAGGAACGTACGGATAAAGAAGCGCCATACCAGGCCATCCCGGACGCTGGATAGAGGATTGCAATCATGTTCAATGACATCAGTCGCCTCGGTAAATACCTCGGTCAGGCCGCGCGCCTGATGGTCGGCATGCCCGACTACGACACTTACGTCGAGCATATGCAAACCAAGCACCCCGACAAGCCGATGATGGACTACAAGGCGTTCTTCCGGGAACGCCAGGAAGCCCGTTACGGCGGCAAGGGTGGGCCCAAGTGCTGTTGAGTCGTTAGGTCCCTTGTAGGAGCGAGCTTGCTCGCGAAAAACGTCAAGACACCGCGTTCTTCCTGAATGCACGCGGTGTCCTTGGGTTCTTCGCGAGCAAGCTCGCTCCTACAATTGTTTTTGCGTTCCTATTTCAAGGAGAATTCTTTGTCCTCTCCCATCCCCGTTACCATCCTCAGCGGCTTTCTCGGCGCGGGTAAAACCACGCTGCTGCGCCACCTGCTCAAGGCCGAGCACGGCTTGAAAATCGCCGTGATCGAAAACGAATTCAGCGACGCCGGTATCGACACCCAACTGCTGGGCAGCGAGCCGGTGCAAGTCATGACCCTGTCCAATGGCTGCGTGTGCTGCACCATCCACACCGACCTGACCAAGGCCCTGTACCTGCTGCTGGAACGCCTGGACAGCGGCGAAATCGCCTTCGACCGCCTGGTGATCGAGTGCACCGGCCTGGCCGATCCTGCCCCGGTGGCCCAGACCTTTTTCATCGATGAAGAACTGCGCGAGCGCTACATCCTCGACGGCATCATCACCCTAGTGGACGCGGCCCACGCCGAGCACCACCTGACCCAGACCATCGCCCAGGCGCAGATCGGTTTTGCCGACCGCCTGCTGGTGAGCAAGCGCGACCTGGTGGACGACGCCACCTTCGACGCCCTCAGCGAGCGCCTGACCCGCATCAACCGCCGCGCACCGATTCGCGTGGTGGAGCACGGCAAGATCGACCTCGCCGAACTGCTGGATGTGCGTGGATTCAACCTCAACGCTGGCATGACCTTGCGCCCGGTAAGCCAGGCGCCGTCCATCGACCGTATCTCCAGCCTGGTGCTGCGCACCGACCAGCCGCTGGATATCGACAAACTCAGCGAGTTCATGAACGAGCTGCTGGAAGACCACGGCAAGCAATTGCTGCGTTACAAAGGCGTGCTGAACATTGCCGGGGAAGACCGGCGGATGGTGTTTCAGGGCGTGCTGAAGCTCTACGGTTTCGATTGGGACACCGAATGGGCCGAAGGCGAGACGCGGGAAAGTGTGATTGTGTTTATTGCCGACGAGTTGCCGGAAGAAAAGATTCGCGAGGGTTTCCAGCGCATCTATCAGGCATAAAAAAGCCCACATGTAGGAGCGAGCTTGCTCGCGAAGAACTTATAGGCACCGCGTGCATCCAGGATGCACGCGTTATCGTTGACGTTCTTCGCGAGCAAGCTCGCTCCTACAGCGGGCTTTTTGCTATTAAGCGCCGTATACCGGCAGCTTCTTGCAGATGGCCTTGACCTTCTCACGAACAGCATCAATCACTGCTTCGTTGTTCAGGTCAGCCAGGATGTCGCAGATCCAGCCAGCCAGTTCCTTGCACTCTGCTTCCTTGAAGCCACGAGTGGTCACAGCCGGGGTGCCGAAGCGCAGGCCGGAGGTGACGAACGGCGAACGTGGGTCGTTCGGTACCGAGTTCTTGTTCACGGTGATGAAGGCTTTGCCCAGAGCGGCGTCAGCGTCTTTACCGGAGATGTCTTGCTTGATCAGCGACAGCAGGAACAGGTGGTTTTCAGTACCGCCGGACACCACGTCAAAACCACGCTCGATGAACACGCCGGCCATGGCCTTGGCGTTTTTCACCACTTGCTGCTGGTAGGTCTTGAACTCAGGCTGCAGGGCTTCCTTGAAGCAGATCGCTTTAGCGGCGATCACGTGCTCCAGCGGGCCACCCTGGCCGCCTGGGAATACGGCGGAGTTCAGCTTCTTCTCGATCTCGGCGTTGGCGCGAGCCAGGATCAGGCCGCCACGTGGACCGCGCAGGGTCTTGTGGGTGGTGGTGGTCACCACGTCAGCGAATGGCACCGGGTTCGGGTAGACGCCAGCAGCGACCAAACCGGCCACGTGGGCCATGTCGACGAACAGGTAGGCGCCCACCTTGTCGGCGATTTCGCGAAAGCGTGGGAAATCCAGGATCTGCGAGTAGGCAGAGAAACCCGCCACGATCATTTTTGGCTTGTGCTCAACCGCCAGGCGCTCGACTTCGTCGTAGTCGATCAGGCCGTTGCCGTCGATGCCGTACTGAACGGCGTTGTACAGCTTGCCGGAGGAGGAAACGCTGGCGCCGTGGGTCAGGTGACCGCCGTGGGCCAGGCTCATGCCCAGGATGGTGTCGCCCGCTTGCAGCAGGGCCAGGTACACGGCGCTGTTGGCTTGGGAACCGGCGTGTGGCTGGACGTTGGCGTAATCGGCGCCGAACAGTTCCTTGGCGCGGTCGATGGCCAGCTGCTCAACGATGTCGACGTACTCGCAACCACCGTAGTAACGCTTGCCCGGGTAGCCTTCGGCGTACTTGTTGGTCAGAACCGAACCTTGAGCCTCCATAACCGCAGGGCTGGTGTAGTTTTCCGAAGCGATCAGCTCAATGTGCTCTTCCTGGCGCACGGCTTCTTGCTCCATGGCGGCAAAGAGATCGGCGTCGTACTTGGCAATGGTCAAATCACGGCTGAACATGGCGGTCCTCAAGGATCGGGGGCAGAAAAGAAGCGCATTCTAACCTAATGGGTTTTGGATGGCATATGAAAGGACATCATGTCGCGGACAAGCGGGATTCACTTAGGGATGAGCGGTGCCCTTGTGGCGAGGGGGCTTGTCCCCCGTTGGGCTGCGCAGCAGCCCCATTCAGGGCTCACGCGTTTCTTCAGGTAGATCGAGGTGCCAGGTTTTGGGGCCGCTTCGCAGCCCAACGGGGGACAAGCCCCCTCGCAACAAAAAGCGGCATCACACGCTCTCAGTCGAACATGAACAGCGCGTCATTACTGAACTGCGCCTCAAACCGGTTCGCCGGCATCGGCCGTCCGAACAGGTAGCCCTGCACCTCGTCACAACCGTGCTCCCGCAGGAAGTCCAGCTGCTCATGGGTTTCCACACCCTCGGCGATCACCGCCAGGTTCAGGCTGTGGGCCATGGCGATAATCGCCCGGGCGATCTGCGCGTCCTGCTCACCCGACGGCAGGCCGTCGACAAAGGTGCGGTCGATCTTCAGCACGTCGATGGGGAACTGCTTGAGGTAGTTCAGCGATGAATAACCGGTGCCGAAGTCATCTACCGCAATGCTCAGGCCGAGGTTTTTCAGGCTGGCGAGGATCTGCATCGCCTCGTTGACCTCGCGCATCAGGATACTTTCGGTCAGCTCCAGCTCGAGGCACGCCGGCGGCAGGCCGGTGTCCTTGAGGATGGTCGCGATGCGCTCGCCCAGTTGCCCGTCGGAGAACTGCCGGGCCGAGATGTTCACCGAGACCTTGGGCACCCGCACCTTGTTCTGGTGCCAGGTCTTGAGTTGGCGGCAGGCTGCGCTGATTACCCAGTCGCCCACGTCCACCACCAGCCCCAATTCCTCCAGCACCGGGATAAAGTCCCCCGGTGGCACCAGCCCGCGACGGGGATGGCGCCAGCGCAGCAGGGCTTCGGCGCCGGTCAGGCGTTTGCCGTCGCCGCTGAACTGCGGCTGGTAATACAGCACGAATTCGTTCTGTTCCAGGGCGTGGCGCAGGTCGCTTTCCAGCTCCAGACGCTCCAGGGCGCTGGCGTTCATGTCGGCCTGGTAGAACTGGAAGTTGTTCTTTCCGCGCTCCTTGGCGTGGTACATCGCCGTGTCGGCGTTCTTCATCAACTGGCTGAGTTCGTTGCCGTCCTGCGGGCTCAGGGCGATGCCGATACTGGCGGTCACAAAGAACTCGCGGCCCTCAAGCACAAACGGTTTCACCAGGCTGGCCAGAATCTGCTCGGCCACATTGATCGCCCGGTTCAACGCCATTTCGCGGCTGGCTCGCGGTTGCAGGAGCAAGGTGAACTCGTCGCCGCCCATGCGCGCCACGGTGTCGTCTTCGGCCACGCAGCCCAGCAAGCGGGTGGCCATTTCCTTGAGCATGCGATCGCCGGCGGCGTGGCCCAGGGAATCGTTGATCGGCTTGAAGCGGTCGAGGTCGAGGAACATCAGCACCACCCACGACTTCTGCCGTTCCGCCGACTGCAACGCGGTGTGCAGGCGGTCCTGGAACAGCGTGCGGTTGGGCAGGTGGGTCAGGGCGTCGTAGTAGGCCAGGCGGTGGATCCGCTGTTCGCTGGCCTTGCGCTCGCTGATGTCACTGAAGAAGCACACGTAGCTGGCCAGGTCGCCTTCGTCATCGAATACGGCGGTAATCCCGACCCAGGCCGGGTAATGCTCGCCGTTGCGGCGCTTGAGCCACACTTCGCCTTCCCAAGTGCTGTGCTGGTGCAATTGCTTGAGCACGTAGCGCAGGTGGGCTTCCTGCTGTTCGTCGACGGTGAGCATGTTCGGTAACTGGTCGAGCACGTCCGCCACCGCGTAGCCACTCACCCGGCTGAACGCCTCGTTGGCCTGCACGATATAGCCGGCAGGGTCGGTGATCAGGATCGCCGAAGTCGAGTGTTCAAATACCGTGGCCGCCATGCGCAGGTCTTTTTCCGCACGGCGTTGCTGGCTGATGTCGCGACCCACGCCGAGGATGCCTTCGAACGCACCGTGTTCGTCCCACACCAGCACCAGGCGCAGTTCGATCGGGATCTTGCGCCCGTCGGCCCGCAGGCAGTCGAACAGGAACAGCTGGGTCTGCACGTCGTTGCGCAACGCCGCGAGGGAGTCGGGTTGGTCCAGGGCGCGGCTGACTTGCTCCACCAGGGAGTAAATGCCGGTCAGTTGTTGCGGGTTGGCGATAGTCGATTGCCAGCCGTTTTCGAAGATCCAGTCCACGTCATAGCCCAGCACGCCGTTCACCGACGGGCTGACGTAGTTCAGGGCCAGCTTGCTGTCGGTGGAGAAGATCACGTCGCTGATGCTTTCAGCCAGCATGCGGTAGCGCTGTTCGCTGTCACGCAGGGATTCGCTGGCCTCGATCTGGTCGGTGATGTCCTTGGCCACGCCGATGATGCGCGTGACCTGGTCGGTCTTGTCCCGGGCCAGGGCCTGTTCGCGGATGTCGAAGCGCCGCCATTGGTTGTTGCGGTGGCGAAAGCGCAGCTGGCACTGCAGTTGGCTCAGGTAGCCGGCCTGGCGCTGTTGCAGGCGCAGGTCGTGGTAACGCTCGGCGTCTTCGGGGTGCAGCAGGATTTCCCAGAAATACTCGCCCATTTGCTGCAACTCGGGCTTGTTGTAGCCCAAGGTGTGGCCCAGGTGATGGTTGCTGAAAATCATCCGCTGGCTGATCACGTCCTGCACATACAGGTGATCGGGCACGGTGCGTACCACGTCCGACCAGAAACCCTCGCGCTCCACCAGCGACAGCTCGATCAGCTTGCGGCTGGTGATGTCGCTGATGCTCAGGATCACCGCCTTGAAGTCGTCCTGTTGTTCCGGCAGGCGCATCACCAGCCACAGGTATTGGTCGTTGCCTTCGACATCGCTGAGCTGGATTTCCAGTTCGAGCTGCTTCTGTTGGGTCAGTACCGCGTCGATCACCTGGTTGCCGATGGCGGTAGGGCTCGACGGGCAAGCGTCGATCAGGCGCTCCCAGGCTTGCTCGCAGGAAGCGACATTCAGCAGGCGCACCGCCACCTGATTGACCTCGGTGATGCGCAGTTCCTTGAGCAGTTGCTGGCGTTGTTCCGGGCTGTCTTGCAGCAATTGCTGAAGTCGCTCGCGGGTCTGCAATTGGGCTTTGTCGAAGAAGGCGCGCAGGCCGGACAGGTCCAATACACACAGCGCCACGCCGGTGCCTTCGAAAATATCCTGGTAGCGGCGGCGGCCTTCATGCACCTGGCGCTGGCGGCGGCGCATGTTCAGCAGCACGATCACCGGGATCAGCGAGAAGGCCAGGCCCAGCAGGCATTTGCCGATAAAGGCCGGCAGCAGTTGCTCCAGCACGGCGGCACGGTCGAACAGGCCGCGCAGTTGCCAGTCGCTTTTGCTCAGGGGCGTGACCAGTACACTTTTGTTCAATTCGTCCGGGGTCAACGCCGAGGCCCACTGGGCCGGCATGCCGCTGTCACGGCTGACTACGCGGTGGTTGAGGCGGTTTTCGATCACCCACATCGGACGCTGGCCCTGACCGTCCTGGCGTGTCAGGTTGGCCAGGAAGTTGGGCGCCAGGCGCAAGGCCCAGTACATCTTGGTGCCGCCACTGGGCTGATGCAGCAACAGGTAGATGACGGTGCCGTCGTTGTTGTTGCTCAAGTAATAGGACTGGGCGTGGCTGCGCTTGACCAGTTCTTCGAGCCAGGCGCTGTCCTGGCTGTCGCCGGCGCTGTCACTGATCATCGCGCCGCTGGGGGCGAGCAGGGCGACGCTGCGCAGCTCCGGCAGGGAGCGTTGCAGGGTGCGCATCAGGATTTGTTGCTGTTCATTGTCCCGAGGCGGCTCGACGATCGGCAGCAGGTTCAGCGCGATCTGCGCACTGAGGGCCATGTTCAGGCTGATTTGTTCGGCCAGGTCGGCGCTGTAGTCGATGGTGTACTGCTGCTGGTTTTTCTGGTTTTGCTGCAGTTGGTCCAGCAGTTGCCAGAACAATAAGGCGAGCAGCAACAAGACCAGCGTCGCCAATGCGCCCTTCAAGGTGCCGTGCAGGGGCGCTCCCGGCGCTATATGAGCGGCGCGCAGGGGAGTTGGCGGGGTGACGTTGGACAAACTGTGATCCTGCGGTTTGGCTGGACTGGCGCGCGACGTGCACTATAAGCCGGACGCCCGGAGGGCGGCTAGCATGCCTTGTGTTGTGGCAAAGTGCCAGCCCCGCTTGGCTGGACTGCCCATGCGCATTCAGGTAGCTTTGCCGGTTACGCGAGGGCGTTCCAGCCCCAGACAATCAGGCTTCTACCGCACGCAGGCATTGATCATGGTCAACGGCCCGCGCCGCGCATGGCCTGGCACGGGTTTCGCCCGCTTAATTCATCAGTCACTGACGCTAGGTTCACCATGGCTCAATACGTCTTCACCATGCATCGGCTGGGAAAAGTTGTTCCGCCGAAGCGGGAAATCCTGAAAAACATTTCTCTGTCCTTCTTCCCGGGCGCCAAGATCGGCGTGCTCGGCCTCAACGGTTCGGGTAAATCCACTCTGTTGAAAATCATGGCCGGCGTCGACACCGAGTTCGACGGCGAAGCCCGCCCGATGCCCGAACTGAACATCGGCTACCTGCCACAGGAACCTATCCTGGACCCGACCAAGACCGTGCGTGAAGTGGTCGAGGAAGCGGTCAGCGTGATCAAGAACGCCCAGGCCCGCCTGGACGAGGTCTATGCAGCCTACGCCGAAGAAGATGCTGACTTCGACAAACTGGCGGCAGAACAGGCCAAGCTCGAAGCCATCTTGCAAGCCAGTGACGGTCACAACCTGGACCGCCAGCTGGAAGTTGCCGCCGATGCGCTGCGCCTGCCGGCGTGGGACGCCAAGATTGAGCACCTGTCCGGTGGTGAAAAGCGTCGTGTGGCCCTGTGCCGCCTGCTGTTGTCGGCCCCCGACATGCTGCTGCTCGACGAACCCACCAACCACTTGGACGCCGATTCCGTCGCCTGGCTGGAGCGCTTCCTCCACGACTTCCCGGGCACCGTGGTTGCGATCACGCACGACCGGTACTTCCTGGACAACGTGGCCGGCTGGATTCTGGAACTCGACCGTGGCGCCGGTATCCCTTACGAGGGCAACTACTCCGGTTGGCTGGAAGCCAAGTCCGACCGTCTGGCGGCCGAATCCAAGCAGCAGTCGGCCCATGAAAAGGCCATGAAAGACGAGTTGGAATGGGTGCGTAAAGGCGCCAAGGCACGTCAATCGAAATCCAAGGCCCGTCTGGCGCGTTTCGAAGAAATGCAGTCCCAGGAATTCCAGAAGCGTTCCGAGACCAACGAAATCTACATCCCGGCCGGTCCGCGCCTGGGTGACAAGGTCATCGAGTTCAAGAACGTCTGCAAGGGCTACGGCGATCGCGTGTTGATCGACAACCTGTCGTTCTCCATGCCGAAAGGCGCCATCGTTGGCGTGATCGGCGGTAACGGTGCGGGTAAATCCACCCTGTTCCGCATGCTGATGGGCAAGGAACAACCGGACTCGGGCACCATCGAAGTCGGCGAAACCGTGCAACTGGCCTGTGTGGACCAGAGCCGCGACGACCTCGACGGCAGCAAGACGGTGTTCCAGCAGATTTCCGACGGTTCCGACCAGATCCGTATCGGTAACTATGAAATCCCGTCGCGCACCTATGTGGGCCGTTTCAACTTCAAGGGCGGCGACCAGCAAAAGTTCGTCAAGGACCTGTCCGGTGGTGAGCGCGGTCGCTTGCACCTGGCCCTGACCTTGAAAGAAGGCGGCAACGTCTTGCTGCTCGACGAACCGTCAAACGACCTCGACGTTGAAACCCTGCGTTCCCTGGAAGAAGCCCTGCTGGACTTCCCGGGCGCCGCCATTGTGATCTCTCACGATCGGTGGTTCCTTGACCGTGTGGCCACTCACATCCTGGCGTACGAAGACGATTCCCAAGCGGTGTTCTTCGAAGGCAACTACACCGAATACGAAGCCGATCGCAAGAAACGCCTCGGCGAAGCCGCTGCCCAGCCGCATCGTGTACGGCATAAAAAACTGGCCTGATTCGGGTTGGTGGTTTAAAAAAGCGGAGCCTTCGGGCTCCGCTTTTTTTTGCGTGTTTTTTTGTAAGACCGAGTTGGATTCATTCGCGAGCAAGTCGAATCGTCGCACCGCCGCTCCCACCTTGAAATGCATTCCAAATGTGGGAGCGGGCTTGCTCGCGAAGACGGTTTAACTATTGGTGCAAAACTCGACTTTAAATCCTCATTAAGGTGCAAAAACCGCCTGTATTTATATCTAATGCACCATTTAAATTCACAAAAGCGACATTTCGCCCTGTCGCGGTGCGACATGAATTGATAAAGTCCGGGACAAATCTCCTTTAACGACAATAAATTTGCCGAGACTTTTCATGATCGAATCCGTTGAATCCTTCCTTGCCCGCCTCAAGAAACGCGACCCCGACCAGCCGGAATTCCACCAGGCCGTGGAAGAAGTACTGCGCAGTTTGTGGCCGTTTCTTGAAGCCAATCCCCACTACCTGACCTCGGGCATCCTGGAACGCATCTGCGAGCCGGAGCGTGCGATTGTGTTCCGGGTGTCGTGGGAAGATGACCAGGGCAAAGTACGCGTCAACCGCGGGTTCCGGATCCAGATGAACAGCGCCATCGGCCCGTACAAGGGCGGCCTGCGCTTCCACCCATCGGTAAACCTGGGCGTGCTGAAATTCCTCGCCTTCGAACAGACCTTCAAGAATTCCCTGACCTCGCTGCCCATGGGCGGCGGCAAGGGCGGCTCCGACTTCGATCCCAAGGGCAAGAGCGACGCCGAGGTGATGCGCTTCTGCCAGGCGTTCATGAGCGAGCTGTATCGCCACATCGGCTCCGACGTGGATGTGCCCGCCGGTGATATCGGCGTGGGCGCCCGGGAGATCGGTTTCCTGTTTGGCCAGTACAAGCGCCTGAGCAACCAGTTCACCTCGGTACTGACCGGCAAGGGCATGAGCTACGGCGGCAGCCTGATCCGCCCGGAAGCCACCGGTTTTGGCTGCGTGTACTTCGCTGAAGAAATGCTCAAGCGCAATGGCGAGCATGTCGAAGGCAAGCGCGTGGCCATCTCCGGTTCCGGCAACGTCGCCCAATACGCGGCGCGCAAGGTCATGGACCTGGGCGGCAAGGTGATTTCCCTGTCCGACTCCGAAGGCACCCTCTACTGCGAAAGCGGTTTGACCGAAGAGCAGTGGTCGGCGTTGCTGGAGCTGAAAAACGTCCAGCGCGGGCGCATCAGCGAACTGGCTCCACGTTTCGGCCTCGAATTCCGCGCCGGCCAAGCACCGTGGGAGCTGGCCTGCGACATCGCACTGCCCTGCGCCACCCAGAACGAACTGGACGCCGACGCGGCGCGCACCCTGTTGCGCAATGGCTGCGCATGCGTGGCCGAAGGCGCCAACATGCCCACCACCCTGGAGGCTGTGGATATCTTTATCGACGCCGGCATCCTCTTCGCACCGGGCAAGGCCTCCAATGCCGGCGGCGTGGCGGTGAGCGGGCTGGAGATGTCGCAGAACGCCATGCGCCTGCTGTGGAGCGCTGGCGAAGTGGACAGCAAGCTGCACAACATCATGCAGTCGATCCACCATGCCTGCGTGCATTACGGCGAAGAAAACGGTCGGGTCAACTACGTGAAGGGCGCCAACATCGCCGGCTTCGTGAAAGTCGCGGACGCAATGCTGGCTCAAGGCATCGTCTAAGCCTCGGGCTCGATGCGCAGGATCTCGATCAACTGATCGCCGACGGGGCGCTTCCACAGCACCTCGTCACCCACCTGAGCACCCAGCAGCGCCCGGCCCAGGGGCGAACCCCAGTTGATCAGGCCTACCGTGGCGTCAGCCTGGTCTTCGCCCACCAGTTGAATCCGCTGCTCTTCGTCCTGTTCATTGGCAAACGTGACCCAACTGCCGATCTGCACCTTCTCGGTGGAGGTTGCTGGCGCCACCACCTGTGCGCTTTGCAGGCGCTGGTTGAAGTAACGCAAATCCCGCTCAAGGTCGGCCTGGCGCTGTTTATCGGCTTGCTCGCCCTTGACGGACTCTTCGCTGTGTTCGCTTTGCAGCTGCGCCACCTTGGCCTGCAACTGCGCAAGCCCGCGGGCAGTGAGGTGATTGGGTTGTTCGCTGACCTGGCGCTCCACCGGTTGGCTGGCCTGGGCAGCGGCGCTGTCTTCGTTGACGAAAGCTCGACTCATGGCGTTCTCCTGCTATGGAGTTTGGGCCATGGTCGCAGGGGTTAAGTTTCGCCGGATGTCTGAAAGCGACCTATTGCGAACGAAAGGCCCGGGCGGCATCGCGGTCTTTTTCCTGCTGCCAGGCGCGTTCGCGGTCGTCCCAATGACGGTTCTTGTAGTCGTTCAGATCTTCGTTTTCGCGCATGGCCTTGCACTGGCGGAAGCCATCTTCCCAGCCTTCGGCGTAGGTGCGGTCTTTCAGGTAGCGGGGGACATTCTTGCGAAATTCCCCAGTGATCACCCCGGCGGCTTGGCGGCCGCTGCTGCAACCGTCGTCGTAGCCGTCGGCGAAGGCGGGCGGGTAACCCTTGGCCAGCAAGTCTTCATGGGTTGATTGGCAACCTGAAAGGAGGGCCATCAGGCCCAGCACTGCTGCGTACCGCCACATCGCTTGCTCCCTGGCCGTTGAACGGCTGATAGGGGAAGTGTAGGAGTGGATTCGTTCGGGGTATGTGAAACGGATGTGAGAAATCTGTGTGACGCTGCTTCTTCGGGCGATCACGCATCCCCTGTGGCGAGGGAGCTTGCTCCCGTTGGGGCGCGAAGCGGCCCCTGTTCAGGGTATTGAGATATTCCAGAAAGGGTGAGGTGTCTGGTTTTGGGGCTGCTGCGCAGCCCAGCGGGAGCAAGCTCCCTCGCCACAAGGTTATTGTGTGGTTCAGTCTGGTGTCAGGGCGGCGTGCTCTGCGAGTTCTTGCTGGATGAACGCTGCAATCATCGCCCGATAGACTTGCTCTGTGACGTCCGGATTGGCGCCAGCGGTATCAGCGAGATCGCGAACCTTGGCAATCACCTGCTCAACCCGCTGCGGGGCTTTCACGCCGTCACTGTCTTTTTTGAAGCGCGCAGCCTGTGAGACAAAGCCGCCCCGTTCGGCCAGCAGCGTAACGATCTGGTGATCAAGGCGGTCGATGTTTTCCCGGACTTGCTCGAGGCTGGTGCAATTAACGGCCATGTTGGTTGAAGCTCCTTTTAGTGATCGTTCCCACGCTCTGCGTGGGCATGCCGCCCTGGACGCTCTGCGTCCGCTTTTAAAGGTCGTGACGCGGAGCGTCACAGGATGCATTCCCACGCGGAGCGTGGGAATGATCTACGGCTCAGGGATTAATAGTGATACCACTTCACTTCCAGCATCACTTCGTTCACCGGTGTCGCGAGGTGGCTGTATTCGCGCTGCGCACTCAATCTCAGCCCCAGGTTGCGCGACAGTTCCCACTGTTGATTCAGACTGATACTGCGCCGTACTTCGCCATTGGTGAAGAAATCACCCTTGGCTTCCAGGCTCAGGTTGCCCAGCGGGTTTCGCCACAGCACGCCGGTGTTGAAGCCGGCCGCCGGGGAGATGGCTTCGCCAAAGTCGCTGTTGTGTTCCACGCGCACGGTGCCAAGGGCGAAGCCGAGCATGTCGTCACGCAGTTGCCAAGTGCCGCCGGCGCCGCCATTGACGTGGCTGACCAACGTCTCGTCGTCATGCTTGCCCGGTACGCGTTCAAGGCCACCGGTCACTTGCCACGACCAGGGTTGCAGCAGTTCGTTGCGCGGGGTCAGTGAGCGAATGGTCGCCAAATCCAGTTGCTGCAACTGCCAGTGGTTGCCTTCGTACTGGCGCAGTTTCATTTGCAGGATTTCGATCTGCGCGCCCAAGGGGAAGCCTTCGGCGTTGTCATTCAGGTCGTGGTAGGCCATGCGCAGGCCGTATTCGCCGAAGGCCTTGTCGCCCCGGGTGCCGATGCCGGCTTGCCAGGTGCGGGATTCGTGGCCGTCTTCGGGCAGGCCGGGGCGTTCGATTTTCAGGTCTGGTGCCGGGTTCTGGTTGATCGCCCGCAGCAGTTCAAAGCTGCGTTGGGAGCGTTCGGTGTCACGCTCCAGGCCGTTGGCGCGGTAGCGGCCGAGGCGATAGGCGGCGTCGATTATCAGGGCCTGGCGGTCTTTGGCGATGGCCTTGAAGGTCGGCTCTTGCAGTTGTTTCTGGTCGTCGCTGATCTTCAGCACCCATTGCTGCTCGTCACTGTCCAGCGGTTTGGCGCGCTCCAGCAGTTCCCGTTCACGGGACGGGCGATAGTCGATTTTTTCTACCAGGCCGGCTTCTTTCACGGCTTTTACCGTGTCGGTAGGAATGGCGGTCAGCGGAAATTGCTCGGTCAGCCGCAGGCTTGGGCGGGCCACTTGCAGCAGTTCCAGCAGGCGATAGGAGCAGTTTTCGTCGAAGAAGAAGTAGTCGAACTGGATCTGCTTCAGCTCCCACACGTGCTCAACCATGCGCTCGGTCTCGACCTGGGTCAGGTTCAGGCGGTATTCCCACAGGTCGCGGTTCTCCAGGCTACGGTATTCCGAGAGCTTTTCCTGGTAGGGCACCAGTGCAAACAGGCCGGGATAACCGCCCATCAGGCCTTTCCAGGCGTAGAGGATGCTGTTGTCCGAGCCTTCGATATAGGCGCCAAAGTTGATCGCGTAGCTGAGCAGGGCGGTGTTGTTGCTCTGCACGTCAGCCTGGTCGATGCGCAGCAGGGTGTGGCCGAACATTGACGACGGGCTGTTGAGGTAAGCCGCCGGGAAGATCATCACCGCACTGTGGGGCGCAACGTCCTTGAACCATTGCTTGAATTCCTTGCAGTCCAGCGTTGGCAAGTCAGTCAGGTGCAACTGGTCCTTGAGCCAACGGGTACGTGCGGGATAAACGCATTGGACGTGTTTTTCGCCGAGGCTGGCCGGGGCATACAGTGCCTCCACCGTGGCCTTCAGCTCCTGGTCCGGATGGTGGGCGCCATCGGGGGCGAGGAAGAATTTCTTGTCGCTGACATAACTGCGCCAGCCTTCGAATTTGCCGGATTCGTAATGCCCCAGCGAGAGCCAGAACGGCTCGTTGGCCAACTGCTGCAAACGTTGATCATCAAGGTGCGGCGCCGCATACAGCGGGGCGCAGGCGAAGAGTGCCAGGTAGGCAAGGCGTTTGAGCATGTGGGCAACTTAAGTCGAGATAAAAAGACCCAAAGGGGAGGCAGGTCCAAAAATAACAAAACCCGTGCCTCGAAAGGCACGGGCGGGTCGAGCTTAAGCCTGGGTAGCGTATTTCGCCAGACGGGTGTCGCTTTTCAGTACAGCCAGGGTGTTGTTGTGCACGTCATCAGCGGTTACGTCAGCCTTGCTGAAGATTTGCTGGAAGTGCTCGTGAGTCACAGCGGCAAAGTGCTCGCGATCTTCAGGAGCAACGCCCAGTACTACAGCGTAGGTAGTCAGCGCTTCGCCGTTACCCTTGGCCATGTCTTCGGACAGCTCGTTCATCATGCCATTCATGGCAATCCACGATTTGCCACCGTAGGTCAGTGCGCTGTTGGTGCTACAGCCGTTGGTGCCCGAGGTCATGCCGAATGTGGCGTTACCGGAGGTACCGTTGGTGGTGGAGGCCAGGAAGTGAGCCGGAGTGCCGCGTTGGCCTTCGAACAACATGTTGCCCCAACCGCAGTTCGGGCCACCTGGCGCTTCAGCCATTGCATTGAGGGAGACGACGGTGAAGAGAGTACCGAGAAGGATCCGTTTCATAGCTTTGTTCTCTTTGTGTGCAAACCAATGGACAAGGGTTCAGGTGCCTGACAGCACCCTAGGGGTCGGTTATTAGTCCAACCCGCAGCAGGTTGGAGTTTAGGCATGATCCAAGGGTTCCGTGACTTTTTATGAAACAAGCCGGAAACACTCGGTTTTTTTACAGCCTCAAACCTGGGTCTATGCTTTCCCTAAGCCGTCCTTGCCAGCCGGCCCAACCCGGCGCCAGAATGCCGTCATCTGCCCCGCCTGATGTAAGGAAGCCCGATGCCTGATCCTGTTGCTGCCAGCTTGCGTCTAGCGCCCGAAGCGCTGACTCGTCCTTTTTCCGCTGAACAGTTCAGCTTCTCGACCACCAATGATTTGGAGCCCTTTCGCGGTGTGCTTGGCCAGGAACGTGCGGTCGAAGCCTTGCAGTTCGGCGTGGCCATGCCACGCCCCGGTTACAACGTGTTTGTCATGGGCGAGCCCGGTACCGGCCGCTTTTCGTTCGTCAAACGTTACCTCAAGGCCGAAGGCAAGCGCCTGCAGACCCCGGCCGACTGGGTCTACGTCAATAATTTCGATGAGCCTCGCGAACCCCGCGCGCTGGAGCTGCCCGCGGGCGGTGCTGCCGCGTTCATCTCCGATATCAACGGCTTGATCGATAACCTGGTCGCGACCTTTCCGGCCGTGTTTGAACACCCGACTTATCAACAGCGCAAAAGCGCCATCGACCGTGCTTTCAACCAGCGCTACGACCGTGCTCTTGACGTCATCGAGCGCCTGGCTCTGGAAAAGGACGTGGCGCTGTACCGTGACAGCACCAACATTGCGTTCACCCCGATGCTCGACGGCAAGGCTCTGGACGAGGCTGAGTTCTCGCAGTTGCCGGAAGCTGACCGCGAGCGTTTCCACACTGATATTTCCGAACTGGAAGAACGCCTCAACGAAGAACTCGCCAGCCTGCCCCAGTGGAAGCGCGAGTCCAACAACCAGATGCGCCAGTTCAACGAAGAAACCATCACGTTGGCTTTGCAGCCACTGCTGTCGCCGCTGTCCGAGAAGTATGCGGAGAACGCGGCAGTCTGCGGCTACCTGCAGGCAATGCAGGTCTACCTGCTGAAAACCGTGGTCGAGCAACTGGTGGACGACGCGAAAACCGATGCCCAGGCCCGCAAGTTGCTGGAGGAGCAGTACTGCCCGAGCCTGGTGGTAGGCCATCCGGTCAACGGTGGCGCGCCGGTGGTATTCGAGCCGCATCCGACCTACGACAACCTGTTCGGCCGTATTGAATACAGCACCGACCAGGGCGCGCTTTACACGACTTACCGCCAGTTGCGGCCGGGTGCGCTGCACCGTGCCAATGGTGGTTTCCTGATCCTCGAAGCCGAGAAAATGCTCAGCGAGCCGTTTGTGTGGGACGCCCTCAAGCGTGCCCTGCAATCGCGCAAGCTGAAAATGGAGTCACCGTTGGGCGAACTGGGCCGCCTGGCCACGGTGACCCTCAACCCGCAAGTGATCCCGTTGCAGCTCAAGGTCATCATCATTGGCTCCCGCCAGCTGTACTACGCGTTGCAGGACGCAGATCCGGACTTCCAGGAGATGTTCCGGGTGCTGGTGGACTTTGACGAAGACATTCCGATGGTGGATGAAAGCCTGGAGCAGTTCGCCCAGTTGCTGAAAACCCGCACCTCGGAAGAAGGCATGGCGCCGTTGACCTCGGATGCCGTGGCACGGCTGGCGACCTACAGCGCGCGGCTGGCGGAGAACCAGGGGCGCTTGTCGGCGCGTATCGGTGATTTGTTCCAGTTGGTCAGCGAGGCGGACTTCATTCGTCACCTGGCGGGTGATGAACGCACCGACGCTGGGCACATCGAGCGTGCGCTCAAGGCCAAGGCCACGCGCACCGGGCGGGTGTCGGCGCGGATTCTCGACGACATGCTCGCCGGGGTGATCCTGATCGACACCGCCGGTGCAGCGGTGGGCAAGTGCAACGGGCTGACGGTGCTGGAGGTGGGTGACTCGGCGTTTGGTGTACCGGCGCGGATCTCTGCCTCGGTGTACCCGGGCGGCAGCGGCATCGTGGATATCGAGCGTGAAGTTAACCTCGGCCAGCCGATCCACTCCAAGGGCGTGATGATCCTCACCGGTTACCTGGGCAGCCGTTATGCCCAGGAATTCCCGTTGGCGATCTCGGCGAGTATCGCCCTGGAGCAGTCCTACGGTTATGTCGACGGCGACAGCGCCTCCTTGGGCGAGGCCTGCACCTTGATTTCGGCGCTGTCGAAAACGCCGCTCAAGCAGTGCTTTGCCATCACCGGCTCCATCAACCAGTTTGGTGAAGTGCAGGCGGTGGGCGGGGTCAACGAGAAGATTGAAGGCTTCTTCCGCCTCTGTGAAGCCCGCGGGCTGACCGGCGAGCAGGGGGCGATCATTCCCCAGGCCAACGTCGCGACGCTGATGCTCGATGAGAAGGTGCTGCAGGCTGTACGCGACGGGCAGTTCCACGTCTATGCCGTGCGTCAGGCCGACGAGGCCTTGAGCCTGCTAGTGGGTGAGCCTGCGGGTTCGCCAGACGAGGAGGGGCAATTCCCGGAAGGCAGCGTCAATGCACGGGTGGTGGAGCGTTTGCGGGCGATTGCCGAGATGATCAGTGAAGATGATTTGAAGGAAGCCGAGAAGGAGCTGGCGCAGGAGGCGTTGGCAGAAGCCAAACCGGTGTGATTTTGATCGGATGAAGGGCGCGCTTTGTGGCGAGGGGGCTTGTCCCCCGTTGGGCTGCGAAGCGGCCCCAAATCCAGGCACTGCGTTTAACCTGTTAGAGCACGTTTATCCTATTGGGGCTGCTACGCAGCCCAACGGGGGACAAGCCCCCTCGCCACGGGGCAGTCGTCCGTTGGTCCCCCGGCCTTGGTTTGTACCGGGTTTCTTCTATTCTCAGCTCAAGGGATATCCACAGGAGTCGCTGGATAGAAACAGTCTTGCCCTGCGAGGCTGAATACCGGATCTACCGAGGGTCGCCGCCATGTCGCGCAACCTCTGCCTCACCCGCCAGTGCCTGGGCCTGGTTACTCGTATCGAATGTTCCATTCGCCCTCTCGCCGGGGATACCGGGATGTGGACCTTGTTGTTTGCCGCCGGAATGACGGGTGAACAGCCTTCCACCATCAAATCCCAAGGCCCGTTTCATGGACCTTTCGTGGCACAAACCATCCTTGATTCGATTGTCGAAAGCCTGACCCTGCACGGGTACGAGCTGGCCGACGACCCGCAAATCTGGTGCCTGCACCTGCAGGCGCACTTGCGACAGCTCAATGGCGGGCGGCAGACCGCGCTGAGCGATATCCGCTGAGTACCGAAAGCCAAATGTGGGAGCGGGCTTGCTCGCGAATGCGCTGTGTCAGTCAATATATCTGTGACTGATGCACTGCATTCGCGAGCAAGCCCGCTCTCACATTCGATCTTCAGCGCCAGTGGAGCTGATGTTATGGCTTGAGCGCTGGGGTCGCTTCGGGTTTGTCCAGCTTCACCTCAAACCCATACTGCACCGTGTCCAGACCGGTGCGCTGGTAAGTCTCCAATGTAGTCGGCTGGCCGTAGAAGTAATGCACGTCGAACAGCGCCGTGCCGTATTCCTCGGCGCGGTGGCTGACCCCGAGAATCTCTTTCAGGTAGTTGCCGCTGGCGTCCTTGGCGTAGAACCGCCAGCTGTCGGCGGGGAAAAGTTTCTGGTCGACAATTAGCGCGTTGTCTTTCAGCTCCAGACCTTTGGGCAACTGCCCAGCCGTGAGGCTGCCTTTTTCGATGGTGGCCAGGAACAGTGGCATTGATCCCACGGCAAACCCCGGATTCTCGGGGAACAGGTTCAGGTCATAGGTGATGGTGCCGCGCCCTGGGTCGACTTCGTAGGCTTCGGCGGGCAGTTCGATCGGCTCGCCGAGCTTGCCTTCGTCGTTGGCAGTGAGGAAGGTCACGGGAGCGTCACCACCGCCGCGGTCGTCGCCCAGCAGGTCGTCGTTGAAGGTGTAGGGGTGATCGAATTCGACGTGCGCCGCACTGGCGTCATCCACCGATTGGTTGATGGTGACACTTTTCTTTAGCTGGTCTTCGGACAGGGTGGCGTCCTTGAGCCAGTCCGCGGCTTGGTCGTCATACACGGTGACCGGCATCGGCAGGGGCTGTACGGTTTTCTCCAGGCTGTTTTTGTCGAAGCGCCTTACGGGCAGGTCCAGGTCCTTGCGGGTCACGGTGGCCTGGGAAAAGTCGAGCACGCTGACTTGCACATTGTCGATCAAGCCATTGAAGTACACCTTGGTGTAGTGGCTGCCCTGCTTGAGTTCGAAGGCTTTCTGCTCGTCTTCCAGCTGCTTCTCGAAGGCGTCGGACCAGGCCGTCTGCTTTTGCATCTCCGCCAGTTGCTTCTCGTAGAACGCCAGTTGCGCGGCGTTCTCGTTGATTGAGCCTGAGCGCGAGAGAAATTGCCCGGTAGTGTCGCGAGCCTGCACCAGCAGCGGGTTAGGCGATTCGTCCGCG
Source organism: Pseudomonas sp. SED1 (assembly GCF_034044025.1). Lineage (NCBI taxonomy): Bacteria > Pseudomonadati > Pseudomonadota > Gammaproteobacteria > Pseudomonadales > Pseudomonadaceae > Pseudomonas > Pseudomonas sp. SED1. The sequence continues at coordinate 27,151 of NZ_JAXCIS010000151.1, read as the reverse complement.
ACTTCCGGCGCCAGCGGGGCGCTGTTGGTCAGTTCGATCTCGGCGTAGTTCTTTTCTAGGGTCAGCAGGGTGACTGTGACGTTTTCTTCAATGCGCTTGCGGCCCACGTCCTTCTTCGACAGGTCGAAGGTGAAGACTTTACGCGGCGCGATCACTTCCACCTTGCCCTTGAGGGTGACGGGCTGCGGCTGGCTTTTGTTTTCAGTCTCGATGCCTTCGACGAACGGGTAAGTCACCGTCAGGTCATCGGGGTTGGTCAGATTGGAGCTGGTAGGGCTCAACTGGATGCCCGGGTCGGTTTCCGACCACTCCGGCTGGAAGGGGATGACCTTGTTGTTGCTCAAGGTGACCGACTGCCATTCCAGGCCATGGGGGAAGGGGAACTGGTCGGGCATGTTGAAGTTGAACGGGAAGATCGGTTGCAGGTCCGTCAGGTAGTCCGAATGGGATGCCTTGCGCAGGACAAACAGGCCGTTGATGTAGGTATCAACCAACGCCTGGGGCGTGGGGTAGTGCTTGAGCAGTGCCAGGGCGTCTTCGCTGTACTCGGCCTCGATAGGCTTGCTGGCCAGCTTGGCCCGTGCCCGTTCCAGCAGCAACAGCGAGCCACCGAGCTCGGACACGGCGTCCTTGAGCTTGGGATCCTGGATGGCGTCCAGGGACTGTTCGAACTTGGCGGTTTTCTCTTCGAGGCTGGCTTGCTTGTGTTCATCGCTTGGGGAGCAACCGCTGCCCATCAGCAACGCCGCGCACAGGCCAATGCTGGCCAAAGGGGATCGCACATCCATTATCTGAGTTTTCCTGTCCGACATCATCGAGCCGAGTTGATGAGCCCGACACTAGCAGAAAAATTCTTTTACAGATGCCGTACAGATCAGTTTTCTCGACGGTTTCTGGCGTTTGTGTGCGGCTGATATACTCGGCGCCATTTTTAGCCACGCTGTGTGAGATTCAATGGAACGCTTTATCGAAAATGCAATGTATGCCTCACGCTGGCTGTTGGCACCGATCTATTTCGGGTTGTCCCTTGGGCTGTTGGCGCTGGGGCTGAAGTTCTTCCAGGAAGTGTTCCATGTGATTCCCATGGTGTTTTCCATGAGCGAGTCGGATGTGATCCTGGTGCTGCTGTCGTTGATCGACATGGCGCTGGTGGGCGGCTTGCTGGTGATGGTGATGATCAGCGGCTACGAGAACTTCGTTTCCCAGCTGGACATCGACGAAAGCAAAGAGAAGCTCAACTGGCTGGGGACCATGGATTCCTCGTCGCTGAAGATGAAGGTCGCGGCGTCCATCGTGGCGATTTCGTCGATCCATTTGCTGCGGGTGTTCATGGACGCCAAGAACGTCGATCCCGAGCATTTGAAGTGGTACGTGATTATTCACATGACCTTCGTGGTGTCTGCGTTTGCCATGGGTTATCTGGACAAGTTGACCAAACATTGATCAGCGCCCGTCGGGTGTGCGCCTGAGGCTCCAGGGCTCATCAAGAGCGGGGCTTGTGTGCTAGTCTGCTCGCCCTTTTAGTTTGGACGACACGTGTGTCGTCCTACAGCGGAGCCTTTCCATGTCCGAAGTTAATCTGTCCACCGACGAAACCCGCGTGAGCTACGGCATTGGCCGTCAGTTGGGCGACCAACTGCGCGACAACCCGCCACCGGGCGTGAGCCTGGACGCGATCCTGGCTGGCCTGACCGACGCTTTCGCCGGCAAGCCTAGCCGTGTGGACCAAGAGCAAATGGCCGCCAGCTTCAAGGTCATCCGCGAAATCATGCAAGCCGAAGCCGCTGCAAAGGCTGAAGCTGCTGCTGGCGAAGGCCTGGCTTTCCTGGCTGAAAACGCCAAGCGTGACGGCATCACCACCCTGGCTTCCGGCCTGCAATTTGAAGTGCTGACTGCCGGTACCGGCGCCAAGCCAACCCGTGAAGACCAAGTGCGTACTCACTACCACGGCACCCTGATCGACGGCACTGTGTTCGACAGCTCCTACGAGCGCGGCCAGCCTGCAGAGTTCCCGGTTGGCGGCGTAATCGCTGGCTGGACCGAAGCCCTGCAACTGATGAATGCCGGCAGCAAATGGCGTCTGTACGTGCCGAGCGAACTGGCTTACGGCGCTCAAGGCGTTGGCAGCATTCCGCCGCACAGCGTTCTGGTGTTCGACGTCGAGTTGCTCGACGTTCTGTAAGACCGCTGACTAGGTTGTAGGTGCGAGCTTGCTCGCGATGAACGTCAACGATGACGCGCCCATGCTGAATGAACGCGGTGTCTTTGAGTTCTTCGCGAGCAAGCTCGCTCCTATACGGTTTTGCAGGTTGCTCATGGATGAAACTTGCCATTGAGATCCGTCACCGGGCGCAACGCTCGGGCATAGCAGAACAAAAACAGATTTCTCACCACTTCTTTCAGCACCCCAGGTTCACTGGAACTCAAGCCATTGACGTCAAGGTCGCCCTGATCCTGCAGTTCGCTTAACGCTTCTTCTTCCAGTACTGCGCAGACTTCCCCGGTTTCCCGATGGAGGATTCGCAGGTAAGGGTGTGGACGGTCCAGCCAGGCATCGATCAAATAAGTCATGGGAAGCATCTCCTTGATGGGTTTCAATGAGAATAATTCTTATTCAATGAATAGCAAGCCTCTATTGGCGATTTCCGGACTTTTCTGTGTGGATATTGTTTTTGATCAAAAGGGCTGGCCTTTTGCCGCTAGTGCGGAAATGACGCGGGGAGGGTGAAACGCCATCCCGTGCCGGGCACGAGATGGAGGCAGCCGGTTCAGACCTTGCGGACGAACTCGGACTTGAGTTTCATCGGGCCGATACCGTCGATTTTGCAGTCGATATCGTGGTCGCCATCGCACAGGCGGATGTTCTTGACCTTGGTGCCGACTTTGACCACCAGCGACGTGCCCTTGACCTTGAGGTCCTTGATCACGGTGATGGTGTCGCCGTCCTGCAGGACGTTGCCCACAGAGTCTTTCTTGACGGATTCATCGCTGGCAGCCTCGGCTTCGCCACCGACGGCCCACTCATGGGCGCATTCCGGGCAAATCAGCTGGGCGCCGTCTTCGTAGGTGTATTCGGAATTGCATTTCGGGCAGGGTGGCAACGTGCTCACTAAAGCTCCTTTGGTTTCAGGATGGCTAAAAAGCGCACATTATATAGGGTTTTAGCGGGGGGAGGGGGCACCGTCCCTTGTAGGAGCGAGCTTGCTCGCGAAAAACTCAAGGACGCCGCGTGTAATCAGGTGTACGCGTTATCGTTGTAGACCTTCGCGAGCAAGCTCGTTTCTACAGGAATTGCTTAGTGAGTGCGGGCGACCGCGAACTCACTCAGCTCAACCAGGGCGTCCCGGTATTCGCTGGCTGGAAGGGCTTCCAAGCATTGGATGGCGCGAGCGACGTAGTCACGGGCCAGTTGCGCGGTGTATTCGAGGGAGCCCGAGGCTTCCACGGCTTCGCGGATGCTTTCCAGGTCTTCGATCCCGCCTTTCTGGATCGCCTTACGCACCAGGGCGGCCTGTTCAGGCGTGCCTTCGCGCATGGTGTAGATCAGCGGCAAGGTCGGCTTGCCCTCGGCCAGGTCGTCACCGACGTTCTTGCCCAGGGTTTCGGCGTCGCCGCGGTAATCCAGCAGGTCGTCTACGAGTTGGAAGGCTACGCCTAGGTGATCGCCGAAGGTGCGCAGGGCTTCGCTCTGCTCGGGCGTCGCTTCGCACAAGGCGGCAGCGCTGTGGGTCGAGGCTTCGAAGAGCATCGCGGTTTTGCCGCGAATCACTTCCATGTAGGTTTCTTCGGTGGTGCTGGCGTCGCGAACCTTCGACAGTTGCAACACTTCGCCTTCGGCGATGATGCGCGTGGCCTGTGAAAGAATCTTCATCACCGGCATCGAGCCCAGCTCGACCATCATTTCGAACGAGCGCGAATAAAGGAAGTCGCCCACCAGCACGCTCGGCGCGTTGCCCCACATCGCGTTGGCCGTCTCACGACCACGGCGCATGCCGGACATATCAACCACGTCGTCATGCAGCAGGGTGGCGGTGTGCAGGAACTCGATGGTCGCGGCCAGCAGGCGCAGGTCATCGCCTTCGCGGCCGAGGGCCTTGCCACACAGCAACACTAATAAAGGACGCAGGCGTTTACCGCCGGCCGACGTAATGTAGTCGCCAATTTTGGAGACCAGCGGCACTTTAGAAGTCAGCTGCTTCTTGATGATGCCGTCGACGGCGCTAAAATCGTCCGCCACCGCGCGGTAGAAAGCTTGGGGTTGCATCAGCGACAGTCGCTCCAGAAGGGTTGCGCGGCATGCTAGGACCCACGCCCCGTAGTGTCAAGGCGCGATAGACGGCCACTTGCAACGCCTCCTTAGCTTGCGTACAATCGCGCACCCTGAACTTCCTGGGCAGCACCTGCCTTACGCAATTGCATTCGGGACGTCCATCCCATGCAGCCATGCCAGCCAATACCTCTTCTTATAAAGCGCTGGGTGAGCAGGATTATCGGAGAAATACCATGTCGTACGCAGTAATTGTTACTGGTGGCAAGCAATACAAGGTCGCCCCAGGTGAATACCTGAAGATCGAGAAGCTGGAAATCGCTACTGGCGAATCCGTTACTTTTGATCGCGTTCTGTTGGTCGCCAATGGCGATGACGTGAACATCGGCGCTCCAGTTGTTGCAGGCGCTACCGTTGTGGCTGAAGTGATCTCCCAAGGTCGTCACGATAAAGTCCGCATCATCAAGTTCCGTCGTCGTAAGCACCACATGAAGCGTATGGGCCACCGCCAGTGGTACACCGAGATCAAAATCACCGGTATTCAGGCTTAATTTCAGCCTAATTCCTCACTAGGAGAATTGACTCATGGCACACAAAAAAGCTGGTGGTAGTACCCGTAACGGTCGCGACTCAGAAGCCAAACGCCTTGGCGTGAAGATGTATGGCGGCCAGGTTATCATTCCGGGCAACATCATCGTGCGTCAGCGCGGCACCCAATTCCACGCCGGTTACGGTGTTGGCATGGGTAAAGATCACACTCTGTTCGCTAAAATCGACGGCGTGATCAAGTTTGAAGTAAAAGGCGCTTTCAACCGCCGTTACGTGAGCATTGTCCCGAAGACTGAAGTCGTCGCGGCATAATTACGTAGTTGCTGGAAAAGCCCTGTCTCGCGACGGGGCTTTTTCGTTTGTGGGGTGAGTCTCTTGCAAAGCTGTTTGTGATGGGCGAAAGCAGCTGGATTTGCGGTCGTTGCTTGAGGTCGCTGCGCTCATTTTTGCAAGAGTCTTATGTCTTGGTTTCTTAAGCTCGTCCGTGTGGCGAGAGGCGTTTTGTTATGAAGTTTGTTGATGAAGTTTCGATCCGAGTAAAAGCTGGCGACGGCGGTAACGGTTGCATGAGTTTCCGTCGGGAAAAATTCATCGAAAACGGTGGTCCTAACGGCGGTGATGGCGGTGATGGCGGCTCGGTCTACATGATCGCCGACGAAAACCTCAACACCCTGGTGGACTACCGTTACACCCGGCACTTTGATGCCGAGCGTGGTTCCAACGGCGGCAGCACTGACTGCACCGGTAAAAAAGGCGAAGAGCTGGTCCTGCGGGTTCCGGTCGGCACTACCGTGATCGACTCCGCTACCCAGGAAATCATCGGCGACCTGACCAAGGCCGGTCAGCGCCTGCTGGTGGCTCATGGTGGCTGGCACGGTCTGGGTAACACCCGTTTCAAGTCCAGTACCAACCGTGCGCCACGCCAGACCACGCCGGGCAAGCCTGGCGAGCAGCGTGACCTCAAGCTGGAAATGAAGGTGCTGGCTGACGTAGGTCTGCTGGGCCTGCCGAACGCCGGCAAAAGTACGTTCATTCGCTCGGTGTCTGCTGCCAAGCCGAAAGTTGCCGATTACCCGTTCACTACCTTGGTGCCAAACCTGGGTGTGGTCAGCGTTGATCGGTGGAAGAGCTTCGTGGTTGCGGACATTCCGGGCCTGATCGAAGGGGCTTCCGACGGCGCGGGCCTGGGGATTCGTTTCCTCAAGCACTTGTCCCGTACCCGTTTGCTGTTGCACCTCGTCGACATGGCGCCGCTGGATGACACCAGCGCACCAGACGCTGCTGAAGTGATTGTCAGCGAGCTGACCAAGTTCAGCCCGTCCCTGGCTGAGCGTGATCGTTGGTTGGTACTGAACAAGTGCGACCAGATTCTCGAGGAAGAGCACGAAGAGCGCGTCAAGGAAATCGTTGATCGCCTGGAATGGACTGGTCCGGTCTACGTGATCTCGGCCATTGCCAAAGAAGGCACTGAGCGCCTGACGCGCGACATCATGCGTTACCTCGAAGATCGTGCCGACCGCCTGGCTGCCGACCCTGTCTACAAGGCAGAGCTGGCCGAGCTGGATCAGCGCATCGAAGACGAAGCTCGTGCCCAGTTGCAGGCGCTGGATGACCAGCGTGCCCTGCGTCGCAGTGGCGTCAAGTCGGTCCATGACATCGGTGACGATGATTGGGACGAAGAAGACGTGGATGATGAAGATGGTCCGGAAATCATTTACGTGCGCGACTGATTCGTTGCAGTAAACTTAAGCGCCGCTCAATCGAGCGGCGTTTTGGTATCTGGAAATCGGTAGTCACGAATAACGTTATGGGCGGCGCTGGGTCGCGCGGCCCTCTATCTAAGGTTGAAGATGATGCGGAGCAAGGTGACAGGTGCGCAGCGTTGGGTCGTTAAGATCGGTAGCGCGCTGCTGACGGCGGATGGCAAGGGGCTGGATCGTGCGGCCATGAGCGTCTGGGTGGACCAGATGGTGGCTTTGCATGAGGCCGGTGTCGAGTTGGTGCTTGTGTCGTCCGGGGCGGTTGCCGCGGGCATGAGTCGCCTTGGCTGGACCGCGCGACCCAGCGCGATGCACGAGCTGCAAGCCGCTGCCGCCATTGGTCAGATGGGGCTGGTGCAGGCTTGGGAGTCCAGCTTTGCCGAGCACGGTCGCCACACGGCGCAGATTCTGCTGACCCATGACGATTTGTCCGACCGCAAGCGCTACCTGAATGCCCGCAGCACCCTGCGTGCCCTGGTTGAACTCAAGGTGATCCCGGTGATCAATGAGAACGACACGGTGGTGACCGACGAAATTCGTTTCGGCGATAACGACACCCTGGCGGCCCTGGTGGCGAATCTGGTTGAGGCCGATTTGCTGGTGATTCTCACGGATCGCGACGGCATGTTCGACGCTGATCCGCGCAATAACCCTGAGGCGCAGCTGATTTACGAGGCGCGTGCCGATGATCCGGCGCTGGATGCGGTGGCGGGGAGTGTCGGTGGTGCCCTGGGGCGTGGCGGTATGCAGACCAAGCTACGTGCGGCGCGGCTGGCGGCGCGTTCCGGCGCGCATACCATCATCGTTGGCGGCCGGATTGAACGGGTGCTGGATCGTCTCAAGGCGGGCGAGCGCATCGGTACGCTGCTGTCGCCTGAGCGCGGCATGCTCGCGGCGCGCAAGCAGTGGCTGGCGGGGCATCTTCAGACGCGCGGTACCTTGGTGTTGGATGCTGGGGCTGTGTCGGCGTTGTCCCAGGGCAACAAAAGCCTGCTGCCGGTGGGCGTAAAATTGGTCCAAGGCAGCTTCCGTCGTGGCGAGATGGTGGTGTGCGTGGCGCCGGACGGTCGCGAGATTGCCCGTGGTCTGGCCAACTACAGTGCCCTTGAGGCGCAGAAAATCATTGGGCAATCGTCTGATGCGATTGTCGGTCTGTTGGGTTACATGGCTGAACCGGAGCTGGTTCACCGGGATAACCTGATTCTGGTTTAAGTAAAAAGGAATTCTCGATGCGCGTGATGAAGGGGTTGCTCGGTGTACTGCTGGCGATGCCGTTGCTGGCATCGGCCGAAGAGATTGGCCAGGTGTCGACGGTGTTCAAGTTTGTCGGCCCCAATGACCGGATTGTGGTCGAGGCCTTTGATGACCCGAAGGTCGATGGCGTGACCTGCTACCTGTCCCGCGCCAAGACGGGTGGGGTGAAAGGTGGTCTGGGGTTGGCTGAGGATCGCGCTGAGGCGTCTATTGCCTGTCGTCAGGTGGGCGCGATTCACTTCAAGGGTGAGCTGAAGGACGGGGATGAAGTGTTCAAGGAGCGCACGTCCCTGGTGTTCAAGACCATGCAGGTGGTGCGTTTCCTCGACAAGAAGCGCAATACCCTGGTGTATCTGGTCTACAGCGACCGCTTGATCGAAGGCAGTCCGCAGAATGCGGTGACGGCGATTCCGATCTTGCCATGGCCTGCCCAGTAGGTGCGAGCTCACTCGCGAAAAGCCAGAGGGCGCCGCGTTTATTCAGGCGGCGCACATAATCGTTAAAGACCATCGCGAGCAAGCTTGCTCCAACAGGCAGGCAATAAAAAACCGACCCTAGGGTCGGTTTTTTAACAAGCTTATCGCTTAGGCTGCAGCAGCAAGGTTCAGAGCCTTGATGTGGCCATTCAGACGACCTTTATGGCGAGCAGCTTTGTTCTTGTGGATGATGCCTTTATCGGCCATACGGTCGATAACTGGCACAGCCAGAACGTAAGCAGCTTGAGCTTTTTCAGCGTCTTTTGCGTCAATGGCTTTAACTACATTCTTGATGTAGGTACGAACCATGGAACGCAGGCTGGCGTTGTGGCTGCGACGCTTCTCAGCCTGTTTTGCACGTTTTTTGGCGGAAGGTGTGTTGGCCACCGTCGAGCTCCTCGAAAGACTTTTTAGGAAATAGCAAACAAAATAGGCCGCGAATCATGCCGATGAGTTGAAGTCTTGTCAAGGGCGGGTGATGCGAACTGCTGAGTGGTCGATCTTAAGAGGCGGGTGATTTATTTCCGGCGCTTGACCTGTAAACTCGCGAGCTTTGGCTCTGTGCTTGTTGCAGGCGCGGAGTATCGCATATGTGGGCCGTTTGTTCGCCTGCTCTTTATCTATAGGCAAAAACTCTTTCAATGAATCTGCTCAAATCGTTGGCCGCCGTCAGCTCTATCACGATGATTTCCCGGGTTCTAGGGTTTGTACGTGACACGCTGCTGGCACGTATTTTTGGCGCCAGCATGGCCACGGATGCCTTCTTTATAGCCTTTAAACTGCCCAACCTGCTGCGGCGGATCTTCGCCGAAGGGGCTTTTTCCCAGGCTTTCGTACCGATTTTGGCGGAATACAAGGCCCAGCAAGGCGAGGAGGCGACCCGCACCTTTATTGCCTATGTGTCGGGCTTGCTGACGTTGGTGCTGACGTTGGTGACGATCGCCGGGATGCTCGCCGCGCCCTGGGTGATCTGGGCCACGGCCCCCGGTTTTGCCAATACGCCGGAAAAATTCGCCCTGACCACTGATCTGTTGCGGGTGACCTTTCCTTATATATTGCTGATTTCCCTGTCGTCCCTGGCCGGGGCGATCCTCAATACCTGGAACCGCTTTTCGGTGCCGGCCTTCGTGCCGACCCTGCTTAACGTCAGCATGATTATTTTTGCGCTGTTCCTGACGCCGTACTTCGATCCGCCCGTGATGGCTCTGGGCTGGGCGGTGTTGGCCGGTGGCCTGGCACAACTGCTGTACCAACTGCCGCACCTGAAGAAGATCGGTATGCTCGTGCTGCCGCGCCTGAACCTCAAGGACACCGGCGTGTGGCGCGTTATGCGCAACATGCTGCCGGCAATCCTCGGGGTTTCCGTCAGCCAGATCTCGCTGATCATCAATACCGCCTTTGCCTCGTTGCTGGTCTCGGGCTCCGTATCGTGGATGTACTACGCCGACCGTCTGATGGAGTTGCCGTCCGGCGTGCTGGGCGTGGCGCTCGGCACCATCCTGCTGCCGACGCTGTCCCGCACATACGCCAGCAAGGACCGTCACGAATACTCGCGAATTCTCGATTGGGGGCTGCGCCTGTGCTTCGTCCTGGTATTGCCGTGCTCCCTGGCGCTGGGGATCCTGGCGGAACCATTGACCGTTTCTCTGTTTCAGTACGGCCAGTTCAGTGCGTTTGATGCCTCGATGACCCAGCGTGCGCTGATCGCCTATTCCGTCGGGCTGCTGGGTATTATCGTGATCAAGGTCCTGGCGCCCGGCTTTTATGCCCAGCAAAATATCCGTACCCCGGTGAAGATTGCGATCTTCACCCTGGTGGTCACGCAACTGCTCAACCTGGTGTTTATCGGCCCGCTGGCTCATGCCGGCCTGGCGTTGGCCATTAGTGTCGGCGCCTGCATCAACGCCGGCCTGCTGTTCTATCAACTGCGTAAACAGAAAATGTTCCAGCCGCAGCCGGGCTGGGGCATGTTCGCGCTCAAGTTGCTTGTGGCGGTGGCGATGATGTCTGCGGTGTTGCTGGGGCTGATGCACTTTATGCCTGCCTGGGATCAGGGCCATATGCTGGAGCGCTTCATGCGCCTCGGTGCGTTGGTAGTGGCTGGTGTGGTGGTGTACTTCGGCATGTTGCTGCTGATGGGCTTCCGCTTGCGGGATTTCAATCGCAAGTCGCTGAGCTAGAGACTTTTCGTCGATAAGGCGGTTGTTTTATCGATTCGCGCAAATGGCCTGCGCTGTTGCCTGTCGTCCGGGGCTGGGTGTGGTTATAATCGACCACTTTATGAGCAAGAAGCGCGTTATGCAGCTGGTTCGAGGTCTCCACAACCTGCGCCCCCAGCATCGGGGCTGCGTCGCCACTATTGGCAACTTTGACGGTGTTCACCGTGGCCACCAGGCTATCCTGGCCCGCCTGCGTGAGCGTGCGGTTGAGTTGGGCGTGCCCAGCTGTGTGGTGATTTTTGAACCACAGCCGCGCGAATTCTTTACCCCGGAGACGGCGCCGGCGCGTCTGGCCCGTCTGCGGGACAAGCTGCAACTGCTGGCTGAAGAAGGCGTGGACCGCGTCCTCTGCCTGGCTTTCAACCAGCGTTTGCGCAGCCTCAGCGCCGCCGAGTTCGTCGACCGTATCCTGGTGGACGGCCTGGGCGTGCAGCACCTGGAGGTCGGCGACGACTTCCGTTTCGGTTGCGACCGGGTAGGGGATTTCGATTTCCTGCAACAGGCCGGCGTCACCCAGGGTTTTACCGTCGAAGCCGCGCAAACCGTCGAACTGGACGGCCTGCGCGTGAGCAGTACCCAGGTGCGTAACGCCTTGGCCGCTGCCGACTTCGCCTTGGCCGAGCGCTTGCTCGGTCGCCCGTTCCGGATTGCCGGGCGGGTGCTGCACGGCCAGAAGCTGGCGCGCCAACTGGGCACGCCAACTGCCAACGTGCAGCTCAAGCGCCGTCGTGTGCCACTGACCGGGGTTTACCTGGTGAGTGTCGACATCGACGGCCAATCGTGGCCCGGAGTCGCCAACATAGGCGTCAGGCCCACGGTTGCAGGTGATGGCAAAGCCCACCTGGAAGTTCACCTTTTGGATTTTGCCGGTGATTTGTATGACCGGCGTTTGACGGTGGCTTTCCACCAAAAGCTGCGTGAAGAGCAGCGTTTCGCCTCCCTGGAGGCGTTGAAAACGGCGATCAATGCGGATGTCGCCGCCGCCCGTGCACTAGCCGCACCTAGCGCCCATCGCTAATGAAGAGCCTTAAATGACCGACTATAAAGCCACGCTAAACCTTCCGGACACCGCCTTCCCAATGAAGGCCGGCCTGCCACAGCGCGAACCGCAGATCCTGCAGCGCTGGGACAGTATTGGCCTGTACGGAAAGTTGCGCGAGATTGGCAAGGATCGTCCGAAATTCGTCCTGCACGACGGCCCTCCTTATGCCAACGGCACGATTCACATCGGTCACGCACTGAACAAGATTCTCAAAGACATGATCATCCGCTCGAAAACCCTTTCGGGTTTCGACGCGCCTTATGTCCCGGGCTGGGACTGCCACGGCCTGCCGATCGAACACAAAGTCGAAGTGACCTACGGCAAGAACCTGGGCGCGGATAAAACCCGCGAACTGTGCCGTGCCTACGCCACCGAGCAGATCGAAGGGCAGAAGTCCGAATTCATCCGCCTGGGTGTATTGGGCGACTGGGCCAACCCTTACAAGACCATGGACTTCAAGAACGAGGCCGGTGAAATCCGCGCCTTGGCCGAAATCGTCAAGGGCGGTTTCGTGTTCAAGGGCCTCAAGCCCGTGAACTGGTGCTTCGATTGCGGCTCGGCCCTGGCTGAAGCAGAAGTCGAGTACGAAGACAAAAAGTCCTCGACCATCGACGTCGCCTTCCCGATCGCCGACGAAGCCAAACTGGCTGAAGCCTTCGGTCTCGCGAGCCTGGCCAAGCCAGCCTCCATCGTGATCTGGACCACCACCCCGTGGACCATCCCGGCCAACCAGGCGCTGAACGTGCACCCGGAATTCACCTACGCCCTGGTGGACGTCGGTGACAAGCTGCTGGTGCTGGCTGAAGAGCTGGTCGAGGCGTGCCTTGCCCGCTACAACCTGCAAGGCTCGGTAATCGCGACCACCACCGGCTCCGCGCTGGAGCTGATCAACTTCCGTCACCCGTTCTACGACCGCCTGTCGCCAATCTACCTGGCCGAGTACGTTGAACTGGGCGCCGGCACCGGCGTGGTTCACTGCTCGCCTGCCTATGGTGTAGACGACTTCGTGATCTGCAAGCAGTACGGCCTGGTCAACGACGACATCATCAACCCAGTGCAAAGCAACGGCGTGTACGCGCCGTCCCTGGAATTCTTCGGTGGCCAGTTCATCTTCAAGGCCAACCCGGCGATCGTCGACAAGCTGGCTGAAGTCGGTGCGCTGCTGCACACCGAAACCATCACCCACAGCTACATGCACTGCTGGCGTCACAAGACCCCGCTGATCTACCGCGCCACCGCGCAGTGGTTTATCGGCATGGACAAAGAGCCGACCAGCGGCGACACCCTGCGTAACCGCGCGATCAAGGCGATCGAAGACACCAAGTTCGTTCCGGCCTGGGGTCAGGCGCGCCTGCACTCGATGATCGCCAACCGTCCGGACTGGTGCATCTCCCGCCAGCGCAACTGGGGCGTACCGATCCCGTTCTTCCTGAACAAGGAAAGCGGCGAGCTGCACCCACGTACCGTCGAACTGATGGAAGTGGTTGCCCAGCGTGTTGAGCAAGAAGGCATCGAAGCCTGGTTCAAGCTGGACGCCGCCGAGCTGCTGGGCGAAGAAGCGCCGCTGTACGACAAGATCAGCGACACCCTGGACGTCTGGTTCGACTCCGGTACCACTCACTGGCACGTATTGCGCGGTTCGCACCCGATGGGCCACGAGACCGGCCCGCGTGCCGATCTGTACCTGGAAGGTTCCGACCAACACCGTGGCTGGTTCCACTCCTCGTTGCTGACCGGCTGCGCGATCGACGATCACGCCCCGTACCGCGAGCTGCTGACCCACGGCTTCACTGTCGACGAGAACGGTCGCAAGATGTCCAAGTCCCTGGGCAACGTGATCGCGCCGCAAAAGGTCAACGACACCCTGGGCGCGGACATCATGCGCCTGTGGGTTGCCTCTACCGATTATTCGGGCGAGATGGCCGTGTCCGAGCAGATCCTGCAGCGCAGTGCCGATGCCTACCGCCGGATCCGTAATACCGCACGCTTCATGCTATCGAACCTGACCGGTTTCAACCCCGCCACCGACATCCTGCCGGCCGAGGAAATGCTCGCCCTGGACCGTTGGGCCGTGGACCGTACCCTGTTGCTGCAGCGCGAGCTGCAAGAGCACTACGGTGAATACCGCTTCTGGAACGTCTATTCGAAGATCCACAACTTCTGCGTGCAGGAGCTGGGTGGTTTCTACCTCGACATCATCAAGGACCGCCAGTACACCACCGGTGCCAACAGCAAGGCCCGCCGTTCGGCGCAGACCGCGCTGTACCATATCTCTGAAGCGCTGGTGCGCTGGATCGCCCCGATCCTGGCTTTCACCGCCGACGAGTTCTGGGAATACCTGCCGGGCGAGCGTAACGAGTCCGTCATGCTCAACACCTGGTACGAAGGCCTGACCGAATTGCCGGCCGACTTCGAGCTGGGCCGCGAGTACTGGGAAGGCGTGATGGCCGTCAAGGTTGCCGTGAACAAGGAACTGGAAGTGCAGCGCGCGGCGAAGGCCGTTGGCGGCAACTTGCAGGCCGAAGTCACGCTGTTTGCCGAGGAAGGCCTGACCGCTGACCTGGCGAAGCTGAGCAACGAACTGCGCTTCGTCTTGATCACCTCGACCGCCAGCCTGGCGCCGTTTGCCCAGGCACCTGCGGATGCCGTCGCGACCGAAGTCCCGGGCCTCAAGCTCAAAGTGGTCAAGTCGTCCTTCGCCAAGTGCGCCCGTTGCTGGCACTGCCGTGAAGATGTCGGCGTGAATCCTGAGCATCCGGAAATCTGCGGTCGTTGCGTCGACAACATCTCTGGCGCTGGCGAGGTCCGTCACTATGCCTGAAGCCAGTCGTTTTGGACGCCTGGGCTTGCTCGTATTGAGCGTGCTGGTGCTGGTCATTGACCAGCTCAGCAAGGCTCATTTCGAAGGCGCCCTGGAGATGTACCAGCAGATCGTGGTGATTCCCGACTACTTCAGTTGGACCCTGGCCTACAACACCGGTGCTGCGTTCAGCTTCCTGGCTGACAGCTCCGGCTGGCAGCGCTGGCTGTTTGCCCTGATCGCCGTGGTGGTCAGTGCCGTGCTGGTGGTCTGGCTCAAACGCCTGGGGCGCGATGACACCTGGCTGGCCGTGGCACTTGCCCTGGTGCTCGGTGGTGCATTGGGCAACTTGTACGACCGCATTGCCCTGGGCCATGTGATCGACTTTATTCTGGTGCATTGGCAGAACCGCTGGTACTTCCCGGCGTTCAACTTTGCCGACAGCGCCATCACCGTCGGTGCAATCATGCTGGCGTTGGATATGTTCAAAAGTAAGAAAACCGGAGAGACCGTTCATGACTGAACAGGTATTGGCTGAGCAACGCATCGGCCAGAACACGGAAGTCACCTTGCATTTCGCATTGCGCCTGGAGAATGGCGACACGGTCGACAGCACGTTCGACAAGGCCCCGGCGACCTTCAAGGTCGGCGACGGCAACCTGCTGCCGGGTTTCGAAGCGGCACTGTTCGGCTTCAAGGCCGGCGACAAGCGCAACCTGCAGATCCTGCCGGAAAACGCCTTTGGCCAGCCCAACCCGCAAAACGTACAGATCATCCCGCGTTCGCAGTTCCAGGACATGGAACTGTCGGAAGGCTTGCTGGTGATCTTCAATGATGCGGCGAACACCGAACTGCCGGGTGTGGTGAAAGCTTTTGATGACGCGCAAGTGACCATCGACTTCAACCACCCGTTGGCCGGGAAAACCTTGACCTTTGATGTCGAAATCATCGACGTTAAAGCGCTGTAACTAACGAAATCGGCCTACTGTAGGAGCGAGCTTGTTGTGGCGAGGGAGCTTGCTCCCGTTGGAGTGCGTAGCACTCCCAAACTGTTCATCGAGATACACCTGATGTGTCTCGATTGCCCAGGTTGGGGCTGCTTCGCAGCCCAGCGGGAGCAAGCTCCCTCGCCACACAAGCTCGCTCCTCAGGGCAAGACACGAGGCACAGCATGCAAATCAAACTCGCCAACCCCCGTGGCTTCTGCGCCGGCGTGGACCGGGCGATTGAAATCGTCAACCGCGCCCTGGAAGTCTTCGGGCCGCCGATTTACGTGCGCCATGAAGTCGTCCACAACAAATTCGTGGTCGAAGACCTGCGCAGCCGCGGGGCCATCTTCGTTGAAGAACTGGACCAGGTGCCGGACGACGTTATCGTTATCTTCAGCGCCCACGGCGTTTCCCAGGCCGTGCGCACTGAAGCAGCAGGCCGTGGCCTGAAAGTGTTCGACGCCACCTGCCCGCTGGTGACCAAGGTGCACATCGAGGTCGCGCGCTACAGCCGTGATGGTCGTGAATGCATCCTGATTGGCCACGCCGGTCACCCGGAAGTCGAAGGCACCATGGGCCAGTACGACGCCAGCAATGGCGGCGCGATCTACCTGGTAGAAGACGAAAAAGACGTCGCCGCGTTGCAGGTGCACAACCCTGAAAAGCTGGCCTTCGTTACCCAGACCACCCTGTCCATGGACGACACCAGCCGCGTCATCGATGCGTTGCGTACGCGCTTCCCTGCGATTGGCGGGCCACGCAAGGACGACATCTGCTACGCCACGCAAAACCGTCAGGATGCGGTCAAGCAATTGGCCGACGAATGCGACGTGGTGCTGGTGGTGGGTAGCCCTAACAGCTCCAACTCCAACCGTTTGCGTGAACTGGCCGAGCGCATGGCCACTCCGGCCTATTTGATCGATGGTGCCGAAGATATGCAGCGCAGCTGGTTCGATGGCGTCGAGCGCATCGGCATCACGGCGGGTGCCTCGGCCCCGGAAGTGCTGGTTCGCGGCGTTATTCAGCAACTGCAGGCCTGGGGCGCCACAGGCGCTGATGAGCTGGCGGGCCGTGAAGAGAACATCACTTTCTCCATGCCCAAGGAGCTGCGGGTTCGCTCGCTGCTCTGAGTCCCAAGGTGCCGGCATAGCCCCGGCACAGCGCCTGCTCGGTTTTGTTACTGCGCAGGCTAATGCGCCCGCTGGCGGCCAGCACTACTTGATACAGGCTCAGTTGCTGGTCCGTCGCGCACACGTGAACGGTGCCGGCGCTGAAAGCCCCTGCTGACAGCAGCGGTTCACCCAGGCCGCTGAAGCGTATCTGGGTTCGCACTGGCGTATTCCCCACAATCGGTATCTGGCCACTGTCCTGGCGCTCCAGCAGCACCGGGTTTTTGTCGTCCAGATGGCCGCGACCGTTCAGGTCCAGTACCACCCTCCATCCCCGGCTCCAGTCATCCTCCAGTGCATGGATAACCACCGTGCGATTACGCGCGATGGCTTCCGTGCGGGCGTAACGCACCCCGCCGGCGAGTGATTCTGCGGCGCTCTGGCGACGTTGCGACTCAAGCAACCCCTTGAGACTCGGCACTGCCAGATTGGCCAGGATGCCGCTCAGGAACAGGCCCAGAACCAGCTCAATCAGAGAAAAACCTCGTTGCTTCATGTGCCGTCCCTCCGTGGACGCGGTGTGCTTTTTCAGTGAATGCCGAGTGGCAGACTTAGTTATAGCGGCCAGTCCGGCGTGGTGAATGATGGCCATCCTGTCCAAAGTATTTCGCTTTGTTCCCGGGGGCAGCGCTCAGGCAAGACCGGCGCTAGTCTTGCGTCGCACGGCAGATTTCCACTGCTTTTTGATGACCTTCGACATGGATGACGATGGTAATGATCGCTTGCCCCGTAACGAATCACCCTCAATTGACCCAGGCCGGGATGACCCTGATCGAGGTCCTGGTATCTGTGTTGATCCTCGCCGTCGGCCTGCTGGGGGCTGCGGTGATTCAGCTCAATGCATTGAAATACACCGACAGTTCCAGGATGACCAGTCAGGCCAGTTTCATTGCGTACGACATGCTCGACCGCATCCGCGCCAACTCAGGCGCCGATTACTCATGGGGGCAAAGCGAGCGCGCGCCCTCCAGCACTTCGGTCGCAAGTGTCCGTGATCTGGACCTGCACGATTTCGAAGCCAACATCGCAGGGTTTGCAGGGGAGAGCGCAAGGGGTTCGGTTGCGGTCAATCAGCGAGAGGTGACCATCAGCATCAGTTGGGATGACTCCCGTGGGGCGAAGGCTCAAGGCGCTCGGGAAACGTTCACCCTGACCAGCCGGGTTGCTGTTGACCCGAGGGGGTTGCCATGAGCGGCCCCGCTCGCGGTTTTAGCCTGGTGGAGCTGTTGCTGGCGTTGGCGCTGGGGCTGGTGTTGATCATGGGTGTGACCCAGATCGCGCTCAGCTCCCGAGCCACCCGTGACAACCAAAGTGCAGCTTCGCTGTTGCAGGATGATGCACGGTTCGTCCTGGGCAAGCTGATTCAGGAAATACGCCAGGCGGGCATGTTTGGTTGCCTGTCCACCGCGTCAATCAGCAACGCTCCCCCAGGGTTCGGCCGCCCCATCGGCTGGAGTGCCACCGGCAACTCCCGGTCGCTGACGCTGGTGACCGCTGACGTCGGAGAGGGTGGCAGCAAGCCTGACTGGACAGTGCTTTCCGATTGCACCGGTTCTGCTCACGCTTTTGGGGGAAGCCCACCAGCACCTGCGCCCGGGCAGATCCGCTTTCCATTGCGCAAGCTGACTTACACCTTCGAGGGGGGGCAGCTAAAGCTCAGCACGTTGGCAGCCCCGAGCAAGGCAGTGCTGGTGGATAACGTGGGGGCTTTTGATATCAGTTTCGGGGTGGCCGGGAAGGCGGGCTCAACGATTGTCACCCGATACGACCCCAACCCCGGTGATGAGTCGCTTATACGCAGTGTGCGGATTCTGCTGACACTTCAGGATCCAAATGGGCGGGTGAAAGACCAGACCTACAGCGTTGTAGCCGCGCTACGTAATCGTCTGGAGTAGCTTGCCCATGGGTTATTACCGTTCTTGTTCGAGGCAGGCAGGTATGGTTTTGCTGATCAGCCTGGTATTCCTGCTGTTGTTGGCGCTCCTCGGGTTGTCTTCGATGCAGGGGGCAATCTCGCAAGAAAAAATGACCGGCAGCGTTCGGCAGCGCAACCAGTCGTTTCAGCTGGCCGAAAGCGGCCTCAGGCTTGGAGAGTCTGTGGTGCAGGCACCTGGTTTTGGCTTGCGTCCTTGTCAATCGACTGTTGCGTGTGCGCCACCTCCCGAGTCGGTTTCGGTAGTAGGGCCTGGGACGAACCCTGTGTCGGCTGTCACTTGGGTGGGGATGAAAGATGGCGTCTACGGTATTCAGAATCTTGGGCCGGGAATGGGCTTGGCTCACCTTCCGGCAGAGACCCAAGCCACCCTCTATCGAGTGACTTCGGTGGGAATCAGCGGTCATTCGCGTTCCGTCCTGGAGACGGTGTATGCGCGCGTGGGCAGCGGCGCCGGTGAGCGTTTTCGACGAATCATGTGGCGACAACTTCAATAGGTAAGCGGCACGATGAGCAAGGATTGCACTGGTTTCACCCTGATCGAATTATTGATCGCCGTGGCGATCATCGGCCTTCTGGTTGGCGTCGCCTATCCCGGCTATACGAACCATATGAAAAAGGTCTATCGCGCCGAAATTGCCGGGTTGCTGACCGAGCAAGCTCAGCACCTGGAGCGTTATTACGCGAGGAACGGCACTTTTATTGATGCGACTGGCGTCATCGCCGGCAATGATCGCTATAGAATCACCCCTGCATTGAACCCTCAGGATTTCGTTCTGCTTGCCACGCCCGCAACTGATTCGGTGATGGCGAGCGATCCCTGTGCAGCCTTCAGCCTGACCAGTGCCGGTGCGCGAAGCAATCCGGGCGCCGTGCCTGACATGACGCGCAAGGCGTGCTGGGGGCAATGATGAGGAAGCTGGACGATTGGGCGCCGGGCGTGCCTTTTTCTTTTTATCGGCTGGATCGAACAATGGCTAAGCAACAGCAAGTAGTGGTTGTGGGTGGCGGGGTAATTGGCTTGTTGACAGCGTTCAACCTGGCGACCCAGGGGCAGACGGTGGTGTTGCTGGATCGCTCGGCGGTCGGGCAGGAGTCTTCCTGGGCTGGTGGCGGCATTGTTTCCCCGCTGTACCCATGGCGCTATAGCCCGGCGGTGACGGCACTGGCGCACTGGTCCCAGGATTTTTACCCGCAACTGGCAGAGCGTTTGTTCGCCGCTACAGGCGTTGACCCGGAAGTTCACACCACGGGCCTGTATTGGCTGGACCTTGACGATGAGGCCGAGGCGCTTGCCTGGGCGGCGCGCGAAGGGCGCCCGCTGAGCAAGGTGGATGTTTCAGCGGCCCATGACGCTGTGCCGGTGCTGGGTGCCGGGTTTTCCCAGGCGATCTATATGGCGGATGTGGCCAATGTGCGTAATCCGCGGTTGGTCAAATCCCTCAAGGCAGCCTTGTTGGCCCTGCCGGGCGTGACGATTCACGAGCAGTGCGCGGTTGAAGGGTTTATTCAGGAGGGCGGCAAGGTTGTCGGGGTGAATACGGCTCTTGGGCCGATCCGTGGCGATGAGGTGGTGCTTGCTGCCGGAGCCTGGAGCGGTGAGTTGCTGGGTAGCCTGGGGTTGGCGTTGCCCGTGGAGCCGGTCAAGGGGCAGATGATCTTGTATAAATGCGCCTCGGACTTCCTATCGTGCATGGTCCTGGCCAAGGGGCGTTATGCGATTCCGCGGCGAGACGGTCACATCCTGATCGGCAGTACGCTGGAGCATGAGGGGTTCGACAAGACGCCCACCGATTCCGCCCTGGAAAGCCTGAAAGCCTCTGCCGTCGAGTTGATTCCGGCACTGGCTGATGCCGAGGTGGTGGGGCATTGGGCCGGCTTGCGGCCCGGGTCGCCGGAAGGCATTCCCTATATCGGTAAGGTGCCAGGGTTTGACGGGCTATGGCTCAATTGCGGGCATTACCGCAATGGCCTGGTGCTGGCGCCGGCTTCCTGTCAGTTGTTTGCCGATTTGTTGCTGGAGCATAAGCCGATCATTGATCCGACGCCCTACGCGCCGGCAGGCCGGATCAACGCTGGATAGCCTTCGGACCCTGCTCCAGATGCGCCTGGGTGCAATACCACTCCTGGCGCAGGCTCAAGGCTCGATCCTGCGGCAGATGAAGGCCGCAGTGAGCGCAACGAACCATCTGAATAGTACCTTGCTCGCTGGGCCGCTGCTGTTTGGCGGCCGGGCTTTTGAATTTGCGCCAAATCCATACCGCGGCAGCAATAACGGCAATCCAGAACAGTAGACGAACCATGGTGGGCAGCTTCTCGACAAGTAATGCGCCAGTTTAGCCAAGGACGTGATGGGCGCACAGCGCAATTATGCAGCGCAATAAAAAAGGGAGCTCAAGAGCTCCCTTTTTGCATCGCGGCGAACAGTCAGTCAAAGACACCGAAGGTCATGTAGCTGAACCACGAGCGATCTTCGTTGTTGCCCAGGGCTTGAGGCCCTTGCTCTTCGATGATGTCGCCGTTTTCGTCACGCGGTTTGAGGTCCGACGGGATCGAATCCTTGGCGTCCTGGTATTGCTTGATGATGTCCTGGTTGGCGCGGGTTTCACCCGGCGGCAGCGGTGGACGGGACTCGATCAGGCCCAGGGTGTATTTGCTCAACCACGAACGGTTGTCGGCTTCGGCAACCTGCGGTACGAACTGGCCGTCCTTCAGGCTTGGGTGATCCGGGTAGTTGAGCTTCAGGGTTTCCAGGCTGGTGGCCGCCAGGGCGTCCAGGTGCAGGCGCTGGTAAGCCTCGGTCATCACGGCCAGGCCGTCACCCACGGATGGGGTTTCCTGGAAGTTTTCCACTACATAGCGGCCACGGTTCGCGGCAGCAACGTACGCCTGACGGGTCAGGTAGTAGTGGGCTACGTGGATCTCGTAGGAGGCCAGCAGGTTGCGCAGGTAGATCATGCGCTGCTTGGCGTCCGGCGCGTAGCGGCTGTTCGGGTAGCGGCTGGTCAGTTGGGCGAACTCGTTGTAGGAGTCGCGGGCAGCACCCGGGTCACGCTGGGTCATGTCCAGCGGCAGGAAGCGCGCCAGCAGGCCAACGTCCTGGTCAAACGAGGTCAGGCCCTTGAGGTAGTAGGCGTAGTCCACGTTCGGATGTTGTGGGTGCAGGCGGATAAAACGCTCGGCGGCGGACTTGGCAGCTTCCGGCTCGGCGTTCTTGTAGTTGGCGTAGATCAGCTCGAGCTGGGCCTGGTCGGCGTAGCGCCCGAACGGATACCGCGACTCCAGTGCCTTCAGCTTTGCCGTGGCGCTGGTGTAGCTGTGGTTGTTCAGGTCGGTCTGAGCTTGTTGGTACAGCTCGACCTCGCTCAGGTTTTCGTCGACGACTTCCTTTGTTGACGAGCAAGCAGCAGTCATGGCGAGGATGGCGATCAGCAGCAGGTGTTTCACTTGCATGGCGGCTTGCGTCCCTATGACGGCCGCTGTCTTGGGCGGGGCCGTCCTGTTATGATGAGCGCCCCTTGGAAAGCCTCGGGGCAAAAGACGCCGTATTTAACCACAAGCGCGCAGCCGAAACCAAAGGCTGTGCCACGCCTAGTCTGAGCATGTCCGATAAAATTGAACTTCGCGCAGAGGTGCCGTCCGAATTGGGCGGCCAACGCCTCGATCAAGTCGCCGCACAATTATTCGCTGAGCACTCGCGCTCGCGCCTTTCCGCCTGGATCAAAGACGGCCGCCTGACTGTGGATGGGGCGGTTATCCGCCCGCGAGACATAGTCCATGGTGGTGCGATTCTTGAGCTGACTGCCGAGCAGGAAGCCCAGGGAGAATGGATCGCCCAGGACATTGAACTGGACATCGTCTATGAAGACGACGACATCCTGGTGATCAATAAACCCGCAGGTCTGGTGGTTCACCCGGCTGCCGGGCACGCTGATGGCACCCTGCTCAATGCCTTGCTGCACCACGTGCCGGACATCATCAATGTTCCGCGCTGCGGCATCGTGCACCGTCTGGACAAGGACACCACCGGCCTTATGGTGGTGGCCAAGACCATTCAGGCGCAGACGCAGCTGGTCACACAACTGCAGAGCCGCAGCGTCAGCCGCATCTATGAATGCATCGTGATCGGCGTGGTAACCGCAGGTGGCAAAATCAATGCCCCGATCGGTCGCCACGGCCAGCAGCGCCAGCGCATGGCGGTAATGGAAGGTGGCAAACAAGCTGTCAGCCACTACCGCGTGCTCGAGCGTTTCCGCTCCCACACCCACGTGCGGGTCAAGCTGGAAACCGGTCGTACCCACCAGATTCGGGTGCACATGGCGCACATCAACTTCCCGTTGGTCGGAGATCCGGCCTACGGTGGCCGCTTCCGTATTCCGCCGGCGGCCAGTGCAACCATGGTTGATTCGTTGAAAACCTTCCCGCGCCAGGCACTGCATGCACGCTTCCTGGAACTGGATCATCCGACGAGCGGTAAGCGGATGAGCTGGGAATCGCCACTTCCAGACGATTTTGTCTGGTTGTTGTCGCTGCTCAAGCAGGATCGCGAGGCGTTCATCGGATGAGTGACTGGCTGATTCCTGACTGGCCTGCGCCGGCCGGGGTGAAAGCCTGCGTTACCACCCGTGCGGGCGGCGTCAGTCTGGCGCCGTTCGACAGCCTCAATCTCGGCGATCACGTTGAGGATAGCCTCGAAGCCGTCCTCGAAAATCGTCGTCGCCTCACCGATGCCCTCAATATTCAGCCAGCCTGGCTGCGTCAGGTTCACGGTGTGGTTGTGGTTGAGGCGGACCCCGGTCGTACTGCCGAGGCAGATGGCAGTTGGACCAGCACCCCAGGCGTCGCCTGCACATCGATGACGGCTGACTGCTTGCCTGCCTTGTTTTGCAATCGCGCCGGCACCCGCGTCGCTGCTGCCCATGCCGGTTGGCGTGGCCTGGCTGCGGGAGTTCTGGAAGCCGCTTTCGAAAGCCTGGACGCCGAACCTGGCGAAGTGCTGGTTTGGCTGGGCCCGGCCATCGGCCCGCAAGCCTTCGAAGTGGGGCCGGAAGTGCGTGAAGCCTTTATGCAGCAACTTCCGGAAACGATTGAGGCGTTCGTCCCCAGTCAGAACCCGGGCAAGTTCATGGCGGACATTTACCAACTGGCCCGCCTGCGGCTCGCAGCCCGCGGCGTCACGGCTGTGTACGGTGGCGGCTTGTGTACCGTGACCGATCCCCGCTTCTATTCCTACCGCCGCAGCCCGCGCACCGGTCGGTTTGCCTCCCTTATCTGGCTTGAACGCTAGACTCTCCTGACCTGCGTCAACTATTGGCAGCTTGAATCTCCCAGAATCGACCACATCTATAGGGGTATCTGGCAGGTTTCTTCATTCAGGATGTGTTTATAGCTCCGGCCTGCTCAAAAGGAAGGTGACTAATGCGTATTGATCGTTTAACCAGCAAATTGCAGTTGGCATTATCTGATTCTCAATCCCTGGCGGTTGGCCTTGACCATCCGGCCATTGAGCCTGCGCACTTGATGCAAGCGCTCCTGGAGCAGCAAGGCGGTTCCATCAAACCGTTGCTGATGCAGGTAGGCTTCGACGTCAACAGCCTGCGCAAGGAGTTGAGCAAAGAGCTCGACCAACTGCCGAAAATCCAAAATCCCACTGGCGACGTGAACATGTCCCAGGACTTGGCGCGCCTGCTTAACCAGGCCGATCGCCTGGCCCAGCAGAAGGGTGACCAGTTCATCTCCAGCGAACTGGTGCTGCTCGCCGCCATGGACGACAACAGCAAACTTGGCAAATTGTTGCTGGGCCAGGGTGTGAGCAAAAAAGCCCTGGAAAACGCCATCAACAACCTGCGTGGCGGCGAAGCGGTAAATGATCCTAACCACGAGGAGTCGCGCCAAGCCCTGGACAAATACACCGTCGACCTGACCAAGCGCGCCGAAGAAGGCAAGCTCGATCCGGTGATCGGTCGTGACGATGAGATTCGTCGCACCATCCAGGTCCTGCAGCGTCGCACCAAGAACAACCCGGTGCTGATCGGCGAACCTGGCGTGGGTAAAACTGCGATTGCCGAAGGCCTGGCCCAGCGCATCATTAATGGCGAAGTGCCGGACGGCCTTAAAGGCAAGCGCCTGCTGTCCCTGGACATGGGGTCGCTGATTGCCGGCGCCAAGTTCCGCGGCGAGTTCGAAGAGCGCCTGAAGTCCCTGCTGAATGAACTGTCGAAGCAGGAAGGGCAGATCATTCTGTTTATCGACGAACTGCATACCATGGTCGGCGCCGGTAAAGGCGAAGGTTCGATGGATGCGGGCAACATGCTCAAGCCAGCCCTGGCGCGTGGTGAGTTGCATTGCGTCGGTGCAACCACGCTGAACGAATATCGCCAGTACATCGAGAAGGATGCGGCCCTTGAGCGTCGCTTCCAGAAAGTACTGGTGGAAGAACCGAGCGAAGAAGACACCATCGCGATCCTGCGGGGCCTGAAAGAGCGGTATGAGGTCCACCATAAAGTCGCGATCACCGACGGCGCGATCATTGCGGCGGCGAAGTTGAGCCATCGCTACATCACTGACCGTCAGTTGCCGGACAAGGCCATCGACCTGATCGACGAAGCGGCCAGCCGTATTCGGATGGAGATCGATTCGAAGCCTGAAGTGCTGGACCGTCTGGATCGGCGCCTGATTCAGCTGAAAGTTGAATCTCAGGCCCTGAAGAAAGAAGAGGACGAGCCGGCGAAGAAACGCCTGGAAAAACTCCAGGAAGAAATTGTTCGCCTTGAGCGCGAGTATTCGGACCTCGAAGAAATCTGGACCTCGGAAAAAGCCGAAGTGCAGGGTTCTGCGCAGATCCAGCAAAAGATCGAACAGTCCCGCCAGGAGCTGGAAGCAGCGCGCCGTAAAGGCGACCTGAACCGCATGGCCGAGTTGCAGTACGGGGTGATCCCGGACCTGGAGCGCAGCCTGCAGATGGTCGACCAGCACGGCAAGCCTGAGAACCAGTTGCTGCGCAGCAAGGTGACCGAGGAAGAAATCGCCGAAGTTGTCTCGAAGTGGACCGGTATTCCTGTGTCGAAAATGCTCGAAGGCGAGCGCGACAAGCTGCTGAAGATGGAAAGCCTGTTGCACCAGCGCGTTATCGGCCAGGACGAGGCGGTGATTGCGGTGTCCAACGCGGTGCGGCGTTCCCGGGCCGGGTTGTCCGACCCGAACCGTCCGAGCGGCTCGTTCATGTTCCTCGGCCCGACCGGCGTGGGTAAGACCGAGCTGTGCAAGGCTTTGGCCGAGTTCCTCTTTGATACCGAAGAGGCCATGGTGCGGATCGATATGTCCGAGTTCATGGAGAAACATTCCGTGGCCCGCCTGATCGGGGCGCCACCAGGCTATGTAGGGTACGAAGAGGGTGGTTACCTGACCGAGGCGGTACGGCGCAAGCCTTACTCGGTGATCCTTCTGGACGAGGTCGAGAAGGCCCACCCGGATGTGTTCAACGTGTTGCTGCAAGTGCTGGAAGATGGCCGCCTGACGGACAGTCACGGACGTACCGTGGATTTCCGCAATACGGTGATCGTGATGACCTCCAACCTGGGCTCGGTACAGATCCAGGAACTGGTGGGTGATCGTGAAGCCCAGCGCGCAGCCGTGATGGACGCGCTGACCAGCCACTTCCGGCCGGAGTTCATCAACCGGGTCGATGAAGTGGTGATCTTCGAGCCTCTGGCGCGGGATCAGATCGCGGGCATCACCGAGATCCAGTTGGGCCGCCTGCGTAGCCGTCTGGCGGAACGTGAGTTGTCCCTGGACCTGAGCCGCGAGGCGTTGGACAAGTTGATCGCTGTCGGTTACGACCCGGTGTATGGCGCACGGCCGTTGAAGCGTGCGATCCAGCGCTGGATCGAGAACCCGTTGGCACAGCTGATCCTGTCGGGCAGCTTTATGCCGGGCACCAGCGTCGAGGCGGCGGTGGAGAACGACGAAATCGTCTTCCACTAAGCCCGAGTGGTACTGCTCTAAGGAGAGGCCCCGCGTTGCGGGGCCTTTTTTTTCGATAGGGCGTTGAACTGTAAGGCAAAGGCTTGTAAAGTGCGCCCCGCAGCAACGTCAGCCCAACGGTTTCTTCTCCCCAAGGAGAAATCAGAAAGAAGCGCAAATCATTGTCTTAAAAGCAATTTAAAGGGTTGACAGGGGTTTTTAAGATTGTAGAATAGCGCGCCTCAGAGACACTAACGTAGCGATACGGAAGCATCGAAGAGAAGGTAACAAGCAACAACGTAACACTTTGAAATATGTAGTTCCGTGATAGCTCAGTCGGTAGAGCAAATGACTGTTAATCATTGGGTCCCAGGTTCGAGTCCTGGTCACGGAGCCAATTTCAAAACCGGGGTATAGCGCAGTCCGGTAGCGCGCCTGCTTTGGGAGCAGGATGTCAGGAGTTCGAATCCCCTTACCCCGACCATATTTGGGTCGTTAGCTCAGTTGGTAGAGCAGTTGGCTTTTAACCAATTGGTCGTAGGTTCGAATCCCACACGACCCACCATTTTTGAGACCAGTTAACGCTGGAATCGAATCTTAAGATCAGAGGCCAAAAGCGCTGATCGAAGAAGGCGACTGAGAGGTCGCCTTTTTTTTACCGGGGTATAGCGCAGTCCGGTAGCGCGCCTGCTTTGGGAGCAGGATGTCAGGAGTTCGAATCCCCTTACCCC